>DASVWZ010000249.1:0-63986 GCA_036392935.1 Terriglobales bacterium
ACGCACGCGGCACGACTGACCGCGTGCCTTGATGCGAAGCTGGTTTCCCGAGATCTAAGATACCCAAGAGCATTCGCGCCAACGGTTCGTGGTTCCCGCCCCCTTCGACAGGCTCAGGGCAGGCTCTCGCAAAAAGCGCAAGGACCGGAGCACCCACAGTGATGGTAGCGCGAGCAACTAGAAGGCCGTACCACCCGCCACAGGGAGGTCACTGGGGTGAGGGGGTCGGGTCGGGGGTGAGTTCGTAAACGGTGCCGACGCCGCGTGAGCCTCCAAGGAGCGTCCCGCCGTAGAGGTTGCCGCTACCGTCGATGGTGAGGTCTCCTGCGGGGGCGCAGCCGTCCGGGGCCTCTCCGAATCGGTGAAGGACTGTGTACTTCCATTTGCCCTCGCCAGCGGGCGCGAGTTTGTAAATCACGCCGCAGCCCGACGGATTACCGCCGCCGCCGGTTGTGCCATAGAGGTTGCCGTTCCTGTCCATAACGACACCGGATTCTGGCAGGTAGCCTTCGGACCCGCCGGGGAAGTCTTCGATGATCGAGTAGGTCCAGCGCCCGTCTCCGCTCGGGGTGAGCTTGAACACGACCCCCCCGTGTGATCCACCGAGGCTCGTGGCTCCGTAGAGTGTACCGGATGGGTCCATGAGCAGGGCCCCGGTTGGAAACTGGCCGTTCTTGCCGTTGAAACGTATGAGAACGGTTTCTTTCCATTTGCCGCCGGCCTGTGGGGAGAGCTCATAAACCGTGCCGCAGGTAGAGCTGCCGCACTGCAGGCCACCTAAATAGGTTGTGCCGAACACGTTTCCGGCGGCATCGAGCACCACGGGCGAGATTGCGTCCTCGCCGTCACCGTTTTTGCCAGTGAAGTTGTGGAGGGTGGTGTCCTTCCACACGCCGGGATTATGTGTCAGTTCATAGGCGGCCCCCGCTGTGCCGTACAAGTTGCCGGATTTGTCCATTACCAAGCCCGCGTTGGGTCCCTTACCCCCGCTGCAGTTGGGCGGGGTGCAGAAGTTATGGAGTACGTTGTTTTGCCAGCCGTCCTGGCCACGAGTAAGTCGGAACGCAGTTCCGTACGTATATTTGCCTCCGTATTGGGTAACGCCGTAGATGTTGCCTGAGGGGTCAAGTACGGGTTTGCCCGAGGGGCTCTCGCCGCCGTCTCCGCCAGGGAAGCTATAGAGGAGTGTTTCATGCCAGATGCCGTTTTGTCCGAGCTATTGGGCGGGTGGCCTGGGCTATTGGCTTCTGTTTTCCTTCCCGTTTCGAAGATGTGGGTGCCCCGCCCCTTGCGCTCTTTGCAAGGGCGGGAACTACGCTCCCGGTACCGCGAGTTTGTCATGTCCGCCAGATTGCGTCGTATTATGGCACACCTGAGACCGCGCTTTATCGCCAATTCCTGTTACCGGCGCTTGCCAGTGAATGCGCCCGAGGAATGACGATGGAACAGTTATGGTGACTATTTTCTCGCCGAGGCTGGGCCGGTTCAGGTAAATGTAGGATGGGGCACGGTTTCGTTTCGCGATCGCGTCGCCTGAGTCGTAGCGGGAAAGCCGGGCTGCATGGGTTCGTTGTTCCCGCCCTTGCAAAAAACGCAAGGACGGGGCACCCATTTTTCTGGCGAGGACGGAAACAGCAAGGCCACATAGGTTCGTGGTTCCCGCCCTTTGCAAAGAACGCAAAGGACGGGGCACCCACCCTGACCGACATTTTTCTGGCGGTAATCCAATATTCATATTCCTGTCACAATTCTGTATGTTAGATTTTGACGGTTATCATTCAAATCATCAGGAGTGGTGCGGTTTGAACTGAGGATGCGAGCCGAGCGCGCTTTCCTTGTTTCGCAAAGGACGCGAAACATCGCGCGGCTCGCTTGGCTCCTTCACTTCGCAAAGAGCGCTCGTTCGAGGATGACAATCGAACCGCACCCTCCTGAAAAATCTCAGGAGAAAAGCATTGGGTCGAGACATGGTTCCCAAGAAAATATTCTTCACCAAAGGGGTGGGGAAGCACCGTGAACGGCTGACTTCATTCGAATTGGCGCTGCGGGATGCCGGGATAGCGGCGCAGAATCTGGTGCGGGTTTCGTCGATTTTTCCGCCGCAGTGCAAGCTGGTGCCGCGGGCGCAGGGGTTGAAGCATTTGTATCCGGGGGAAGTGGTGTTTGCGGTGGTGGCGGAGAATTCGACGCGGGAGCCGCACCGGCTGCTGGCTTCGAGCATTGGAGTGGCGATTCCGGCGGATAAAAATACTTACGGGTATTTGAGCGAACACCATTCGTTTGGCGAGACGGACAATTCGGCTGGCGACTATGCGGAAGAGCTGGCGGCGGAAATGCTGGCGACGACGCTGAACGTGGAGTTCGATCCCGACCGGTCGTGGGACGAGAAAAAAGAGATTTACCGCATTTCGAACAAAATTGTGCGCACGGCCAACGTGACGCAGTCAGCGGTAGGAGACAAGCGTGGATTGTGGACGACGGTGATTGCGTCGGCGGTGCTGATTTTCGATTAGCGGGCTATTTGGCTGCTGTGGCAGCGTGTTTGCCGGTCAGCTTCTTTTTGGATTTGCCCATGCGCTCGAAGAGCGAGCCGACGATCAGCGGCAGGCCGACGGTAGCATCGAGAAAAACTTCGCCGAAGCGTCCGCCTTCGGCGGGCGGCACGAATTTTCCCCAGGAAATGGCTTCGCTGTAGGGACTGCCTGACAATCCGCCCCAGTAGACCGGTTCGGGGCAAATGCGGACACCGTAGTGGTAGCGCTTGAGGGGGATTTTTTCGCCCAGGCGGCGATGGCGGAGTTCGCAGAACGGTCCGAATTGCTGCGACCAGTTGCGCGGTACGCCTCCGCCGATGGTGAAGATGCCGAGCTTTTTCTGGCGAAGCAGCGTGGCGGCGAAATGCTCGAGATCTTCAAAGGGATCGAAGCGAAGTTTGTGGCGCCCGGTGGATTCGCGCAGGCGGTTGTTGAGAGCGACGTCGAGTCCGAGTTCGGAGTCGGTGAAAGCGGGGACGAAAACAGGGACGCCCTGCTCGAAGGCGGATTTGAGAATCCCGCGCTGGTGCTTGGCGGTCTTTTCGAGGTGGGCGCCGATGGCGTGGTTGAGCTTGTACGACGCGACGACTTCGTTGTGGTCCCACTGCTCGAGAATTTCTGACATGACCTCTTCCACGTCATCGAGATTCTGCTCGGGCTCGAGGGTGTCATAGACGCGGTTGTAGCCTTGCTCGTAGAGCTCTTCGTCGGGGACCTCGGGATTGGCGCGGAAGTGGGAGCGACCGGTGGCTTCGACGAGTCCGTGGGCCATGAGAGCGCCGGTGGAGACGATGGCGTTGACGAAGCCGCGATCGATGAGATCAGTGATGATGAGGCTTTGCTTGGCAACGGTCATGGCGCCGGCGAGGGTCATGACGACGAAACATTCCTCGTCGCGAACCATGGCTTCGAGAACGTCGGCGGCTTCGCCGACCTGGCGGCCGGTGAAGGCGGTCTTGGACATGGCGCGGACGAGATCGTCAACCGAGCGGACCTTGGCGAGATCGAGCGATTCGAGGGGGATGAGTTTGTCTTCGATGGGATTGTGCAGTTGGCGGTCGATGCCGCTGCCGTCATGGTTGCTGGATTTCATAGGCGTCACCTTGCTTGAAGAACTACTTTACTAGAACGTGGAGAGTGCGGCTAGGGTGGCTCTCAGTCATCAGTCGTCAGTCGTCAGTGAACAGTCGTCAGTCATCAGTCGTCAGTGAAAACCTTTGACCGCAAAGAGCGGGAAGGGCGCGAAGAAAAGCGATCAGATCGGTTGGGCGCAAGTTCTTCTGGGGGACGCAATGTCCCTCCGGTTGGCTGATCGTTGCGAAATGATGATCTGCGCGGCCGGGATGACAGCGCGGTTTGTCGGGCCGCGGCGAGGAGGGAAGCTGGTATTCTATGGTCTCGCTTTACGGAGGAATTCTTTGTCACCGAAGAAATATAAAGTCGGATTGGTGCAGATGTCGATGGGCCCGAACCCGGAAAAAAACATGACGCACGCCATGGAGATGGTGCGCGACGCGGCCGGGCGCGGGGCGAAGATCGTGTGCCTGCCGGAGCTTTTTCAGACGCAATATTTTTGCCAGAGGGAGGACCCGTCGCTGTTCGACTTGGCGGAGCCGATTCCGGGGCCGAGCACGGCGCAGCTTTCGGAGCTGGCGAAGCATTTGCGAATTGTGATTGTGGCGTCGTTGTTTGAGAAGCGGGCGCTGGGGATCTATCACAACACGGCGGCGATTTTTGAAATGGACGGATCGCTTTGCGGTTTGTACCGCAAGATGCACATTCCGGATGATCCGCTGTATTACGAAAAGTATTACTTCACGCCGGGCGATCTTGGATTTTGCGCGTTCGATACGGCGGTGGGGCGAGTGGGCGCGCTGGTGTGTTGGGATCAGTGGTATCCGGAGGGCGCGCGGCTAACGGCGCTGCAGGGAGCGGATGTGCTGTTTTATCCGACGGCGATTGGGTGGCATCCGGCGGAGAAAGAGGAATTTGGAGCGGCGCAGCACGATGCGTGGAAGACGATCCAGCGCGGGCACGCGATCGCCAATGGAGTTTTTGTGGGCGTGGTGAATCGGGTAGGACATGAAAACGGAAATGTTCTGGGGAAGTCGGCTGCGGGTGAGGGAATTGAGTTCTGGGGCGGATCGTTTCTGTGCGATCCGTTTGGGCGGGTGATTGCGGAGGGATCGCGCGAGGATGAAGAACTGGTAATCGGTGAAGTGGATGGGCGGCTGATTGAGGAAACCCGGCGCCACTGGCCGTTTCTGCGCGACCGGCGAATCGATTCTTACGCGGCGATCAGCCAGCGGTGGATTGACTGAGTTTGTCTGCGGCGAAATTCATGAAGCGGGCTACTTCCAAAACTACGACTGCGCCTTCTCGGGAAGCGGCTTTTCGGATGCCGGCGGAGTGGGAGCCGCACGCCGCTACGTGGCTGGCGTGGCCGCATTTCAAAGACGATTGGCCGGGGAAGTTTGAGCCGATTCCGTGGGTGTATGCGGAGATCATTCGCAATCTGGCGCGGCACGAGCGGGTGGAATTGGTGGTGAATGATGCGGCGGCGGAAAAGGGCGCGAAGAAGATTTTGGAGCGGGCGAATGCGCTTAGTGACAATGTGCGGTTTCACCGTTGGGCGACGAATCGGGTGTGGACGAGGGATTCGGGATGCACGTTTGTGCGGGATGGGGCCTCTGGCGGCTCGCTGGCTGCGATGCACTGGCGGTTCAATGCGTGGGCGAAATATCCGAATTATGAGCGCGATGAAAAGTTGGGCGAGCTGATTGCGGAGGCGGCCGATGCGCGCGCGGTGCAGCCGATGTTCGGGAAAAAGCGAGTCGTGCTGGAGGGCGGATCGATTGACGTGAACGGCTCGGGGTCGTTGCTGACGACCGAGGAGTGCCTGCTGAGCAAGACGCAACAGCGAAATCCGGCGATGGGGTGGAAGGATTATGAGAAAGTTTTCGCTGAGTATCTTGGCGTGGGGAATGTGATTTGGCTGGGATCGGGCATTGCGGGCGACGACACGCACGGGCACGTGGATGACATCACAAGATTCGTTGCGCCGGATACGGTGGTTACGGCGGTGGAAGCCGATCCGAATGACGCGAACTATGAACCGCTGCGCGACAACATCCGCAGATTGAGGGCAGCAAGCGATGAGAATGGACATGAGCTGGCCATCGTCGAACTGCCGATGCCGGCGCCGGTCATCTTCGAAGGCAGGCGATTGCCGGCAAGCTATGCAAATTTTTATATTGCGAATGGCATTGTGCTGGTGCCGGTTTTCAACGATCCAAATGATCGAGTGGCGCTGGATGTTCTGGGGGATCTTTTTCCCGATCGCGAAGTGGTGGGAATTTATTCCGGCGATCTGATTTGGGGCTTCGGCGCCATGCACTGCATGACGCAGCAGCAGCCGGCGTAGCGAATGGCGGTCTTCTATTTATGCAGGCCTTTATCTGTGCGATCCTGCGCCATCTGCGCAGGTTCTTTTTCCAGCAGATCGACGCCCTGGGCAAAGGTCAGGTTGGGTGAAACCGGATGAAATTCGCTGAATACCTCGTCTGACTTGATGTCCAGCCGCTTGAGCATGAGAATCTTTCCGGTGAATTGAAGTTTCTGGTGAGTTACTTCCCAAGCGCCATTGCCCTCGTCGGCTTGTTCGACCAGAAAGTGGCCGCCCTTGTCCAAATGCCCGAGAATGCCCCAGCCGAAGGCGACCTCTTTAAATAATGTGCCGTCGATGCGAGCGATGCGGTGCTGCGTTTTGTCGATTACGAGAACGCCCTGCATGGCGGTGAGAACTTCTTCGACGCGGCTGGGCGGGACGTATTTCGGATCGGGGTGGAAGATGAGACGGACCAGTTCATCTCCGGGCTTGCCAACCCCGTCGCGGCCCGGCTCGGTTCCATCGAGATCAAACAAGAAGGCGTCGGGCAGCGCACGGATGATGCGGTTTTCGTGCTCCTGTCCTTCTTTGTCGTTCTTTTCTTTTTTCTTCAGTTCGGAGGAATTTTCTTTCATTTCGGCAAGACGGTGTTCGTCTTCCTGACGCTGCTGAACGGATGCGGGCTTGTCGTCCACGGCGACCAGCAGGCTGGCGGTTCCCTGGTTGGTTTCGATCATGCGTTCGGTGCGCGACCCCTGCGCGGCCACCTTGTGATCGGTGTACATGAAGCGTGAGTGAGCAGTGCCGCCGGCGAGTTCATGCTTGACGGTTTCACGAACCAATTGTTGGGGAGATTGGTCGGCGGTTTGGGCGGCGGATCGGCCGGTTATGAAAAGCGAGATCAGAGTCAAAACAGTGAATTGCAGGATTCGTGTCGCGTTCCTAATCCCCATTTTGCCCGTCCCCTCAGGCGAACCCTGTACCCCGCGTCGGTCACGGTGTTCAGCCCGCTTTAGGATGCTGATCACGGGGCGCAAGACAACTGGCGACTATTCTACTTCCGATACTGGGTGGGTTGGGGACCTTTTTCGAGCATCTGGTGTTCTGGCGGCGGAACTAGTTTGTTGATCGGCGGAACTTTTGGCTTGATAGCACCGTAGATCCTGACGGAACAACTTCAAGGCGCGACTGGGAGACGCAGATGCTGAAGACCTTACAACGGCTGGTTTCCGACTCAGGGAAATGGAGGCTCTTTGCGGTGGCTGCCGTATTGGCAATCCCGGCTGCAGGGGTGGGACAGACCAAAGGGAACGATGCCCATTTCGATTCGGTGAGCACCCAAAAAATCGTTTTGGTGGATGCGCAGGGCCGGCCGCGGATGGTTTTAGGGGCTCCGTTGCCGAATCCGCGCGTAAATGGCAAAGAATACCCGCGTTCTTCGCCGGTTAATGGCATTCAGTTTCTCGACGTTGACGGCAATGAAACCGGCGGGCTGGCGCTGATCGACAGCATGGGCGGCGGAGCGTTTTGTTTCGATTTCACCACGGCCGAGGGTCTGTGTTTCACCAAGACCAAAGACTCGGCGTATATCACCCTGCTCGATCCGCCGGCTGCGGGTGCGCCGGCCGGGCAGCCGGGCGCGGCACGGATTACTATCTCTCAGGAAAAGGGAGATGCTTCGATCGTTCTGGGTGACGGAAATGGCAAAGACCGGGTGATTTTCAGCGTGAACAAGAACAACCAGGCGGAGATCAAGCTGCTGGATGCGGATGGGCGCGTGATCTTTCACGAGCCTCAATGAGGTGGAGTTGCCGGCGGACTATTTCTTGTACACCGTGGGTTGGGGACCTTTTTCGAGCATCTGGCGGTCCCAGATGGCGCCCTCGCGGGTGTAGGCGGCGAGTTCGAAATCCTGGGTGAGTTCGAGGGCGTCCACCGGGCAGGCGTCTTCGCAGAGGCCGCAGAACATGCAGCGGCTCAAGTCATAGGTAAAGTTGGTAAGCTCTTTGCGGCGAGTATTTTCGTTGCGTTCGCTGGAGACGATGATGAGATGCTCGGGGCAGGCCACGGCGCACAGGTCGCAGGCAATGCACATGGTCTCATTGGTATCCGGATTGACATTCAGGCGGGGGGCGCCGCGATAGCGCTCGGCGACCTGCGGACGCTCGAGCGGATACTGCTCGGTATAAATCTCTTTCGGGTCCTGATAGCGGAAGGTGACCCGCATACCTTTGATCAGGTCGAGGAACAGCAGTTTGCGGAGCAGATCGGACATCCCCATATCGGATACAGCATATCATTAAAGCTGCCAGCTGCCAGCTGCTAGCGGCTAGCTAAACTAACCAACAATGACTGGTTCCGACGATCGGCAGGATGAGTTATGGATGGAAGAGGCGTTGCGCGCGGCGCAACGGGCGCTGGAGGCTGGAGAAGTTCCGGTGGGCGCGGTTGCCGTTTGCAAAGGAAAGATCGTGGGCGTGGGTTGGAACCAGAACATTGCGAAATCCGATGCCACGGCGCACGCAGAGATCGTCGCGCTGCGCGAAGCGGGTAGAAACATTGGTAACCATCGACTGGAGGAGTGCGAGCTGTTTGCTACAATCGAACCATGCGCCATGTGTGCCGGAGCGCTGGTGCACGCGCGGCTGAAGCGGCTGGTTTACGGCGCGGATGACCCCAAAGCTGGAGCGGTGCATTCGGTGATGCAGGTGGTGAATCATCCGCGGATGAACCACCAGATGGCGGTTCGCGGCGGGGTTTTGGCGGGCCGTTGCGCGAAGATGGTGCAGGAGTTTTTCAGAGCGCGGCGAGGAGCCGGAAGCTAGTAGTCAGGACTCAGCTAGCGGCTTCCAGAAAAATACGTCAGATTTGTTGCGGAGAGGTGCGTGAGCGGTTGAAACGATCCGCCTCGAAAGCGGACATACCTTAACGGGTATCGTGGGTTCAAATCCCACCCTCTCCGCCATTTAGTCTGTCTCCGCTCGAACTCTTCGAAAGACGCAGTCGAAAATCGCGAAAATCGGCCCAAATTCGCGAGTTCCTAAAACAAAGCGCAGTGGAGAAAAGTGAACTGACCTTCAAACTATGCTCGCGCTTGCCCGATTTGCTCTGATAGCCTGTGGGCAGTGCGCTTTCTGCGATGCTCATGGCGAATGCAAAGCGATCAAATCTGCCTAGAGTGGTGACCACAACTTGACTTCTGGCAGCCACTTGACCTTTCGCCTCAGGTTGCTGTGCGGGTTCGGCGACCGACGGCTGATCAACCGGACGCTCTCTCGTCCACAACGCGGCAGCTAATCATGGACTTACCTGTGCGCCAGTTGTGTGCCAGATTTCAGATTCGGATAGTCGCCAGGCGGCACTCATCCTCATGCTGATCATCAATGATAAAGGACGTTATCATTCACGATAAGGACCTGGCATGGAGATCGAAGATCCCGTCGTCGCAGCTGCCCAGATTGCATTCTCGGTCAAGCTGAAGGATTCGTCTGACGTTTCCGAAAACACCAAGAACGCACAGGCCATCGCCAAGGCGTGGCGCGGCGCCGTCCATAAGCTCGACCCCGACAGGTTTCAAATTGAGGCGATGGTCACGCCCGAGCTGGATCAGAAAATCGACATCGTGGATTCGGAAACCGCCTGCGCCTATGAATTCAAGGTCTCCGGTAAGAACGCCTGGGCGGAGTTTTATAAGGACGTGGTAAAAGTGCTGATGTGGAATCAGCACCGCAAGAAGAAACTCTCGTGCCTTGTTTTCATCACCGATGAAAAACATGGCAAGCCTCTTCTCGACGTGCCGATGCCGCGTGCCTATATCAAATATCTGGCAGAGCAAGGATTAAAAGTGAGCATCGCGTATGTCCGGCACGGTTGATGTAATTGCGCCATTCGCTGGTCCTGCCGAGTTGGCTACGCTCAGCGCCAGGCTGCCTGCCTTATTCCTGCCCGATCCGAAATCCTCCGAGCGCTTCTGGGAATTCTTCGCGGCCAATATCCGCAACAAAAACACGCGGCGCGCCTACTACAAAGCCGCGTGCCGGTTTTCGGACTGGTGCGAGGGCCGCGGAATTTTCAACCTCAAGGCCGTGAAACCGATTCAGGTTGCCGCGTATATAGAGGATCTGCTGCGGACGCACTCCAAGCCCACGGTAAAGCAGCATCTCGCCGCGTTGCGCATGTTGTTCGACTGTCTGGTGGTCGGCCACGTAATGGAAGTGAATCCGGCGCATGCCGTGCGCGGCCCTAAGCATGTGGTGAAGAAAGGCAAGACGCCCGTTCTGACGGCCGATGAAGCGCGTTTGCTGCTCGATTCAATTGACACGAGTTAGCTCATCGGCATGCGCGACCGTGCGCTCATCGCCGTGATGACCTATACCTTCGCGCGAGTCGGCGCGGCTGTACAGATGCGGGTAGAGGATTATTTCATCCAGGGAAGGCGTGGATGGCTGCGGCTTCATGAAAAAGGCGGCAAGCGCCACGAAGTCCCGGCGCACCACAACCTCGATGAATATATCGAAGCCTATATAAAGGTTGCAGGCCTGCTGGGTGATCCCAAGGGCTTCCTGTTCCGTACCGTGGCGGGCAAGACAGGCAGGCTGACGCCCCTCCCCTTGTCCCAGGCGGACGCGTACCGGATGATTCGCAGACGGGCGCGGGATGCGGGGATTCTGACGAAAATCGGGAACCACTCGTTCCGGGCAACAGGAATAACGGCCTATCTTAAAAACGGCGGAAAACTGGAGATTGCGCAGCAGATCGCTGCGCACGAGTCGTCGCGGACCACCGGACTTTATGACCGGCGCGACGATGATGTGAGTCTCGACGAAGTGGAAAGAATCGGGATATGAGCGGCGGCTACAGGGTCGCGCGCTCGAAGGTTATCGAATACTTGTCGATCTTCATGTCATCCGTTGGAATCTTCAGCAGCTTAAGAGCACGTATCATCTGTGCGCGTTTGTCGGGGTCGATGCGAGATCCCAGGTAAACATGGGTTACGCAGGATTTGGTCCTGTATTCCACCCGCCCCTGCCTGGAAAACATTCTCCATTCACGCTCGTACAGCCAGCGATAATTCTTATAAGAAAGTACCATTTTGGCGGCGTCGGCAGGTTCCTGGCGGCTATGCCTGATGATGGGCACCGCTTCGTTGTAATACATTCGGACAAAGCTAACGTCATCGTCGAGGTGATCGAGCAGCTTTGAAAAACTGTAGCCGATACAGATGCCGCGATATTGGTCGGCATAGTGCGCCCACATCAGTTCATGGTCGTGGACCTCGCTGAAAGAGCACATTCCGATTTGAGTCTTGTTATCGACGATGGCGCTGCGAGTGTCTCGGTAGTTATCGCTCCCGCGAAACACTTTGCTGGATCGGAAAACGCCCTCCATCGGGTCGTTAAGCGTGGTGTAAGCCGCGCAGAAGACGTAATTCTGCTGAATGGCTTCAAGCTCCCTGGCGAACTTGTCGAGCGAGCGGTAGCGGTATAGCCTTTGCGGCTGTACTTGCTCGATTGTGGCCATCGTCCTCCTTCTGGTGTTTGCTTATGTCCGGAGCGAGCAGCTCGGAACATAGCCGGGGTCCTGATACTCAAACAGTTGTATCTCTCCGATGGAAGTCAGCTGCTGCCCCAGGAACACTGAGAGCGCAAACGGCCCATAGAAGAATATCCGGGTTTTGCGCAGCCCATGTTTCTTCAGAAGCTCGGTGAGGGTTTCCCGCACGGCTGCCGCGAACGCGACTGCATCACCTGCTCCGCCGATGGATTGCCCGCCTTGTGAAGGCGGCGACATGAATGCGAACAGTCTGGGGGGATTGTTCGTGCCCTCCACGTATTTGAGGATTTCCGGGCGGCCATCTCCCTTGATCGTGAGTCCCAGAACGATGTCCGTTCCGTCGGCGCTGCCGTCAACGGTTTCCACCCGGAGATCGTATGGGGAACTCGGCGTGGCATCGGATCGCCACGGCTCTTTAGATTGAGGTTGGATAATCTCGAATACCCAGCCGCCAACCGCGGGAAAGGCCGCCCCGAGCGCGACACCTGTGGAGAGCGCGCATCTCCCGCGAAAACGAATCAGGCGTTCCTTTCTTTCGGCGAGAATCTTCTTCTTCAGTGCGTCCAGTTCGGGAATGAGCTGCTTGTTCCATAGCTCAGGCGAGGGTACTTTTCGGGTCGGGCGGTCGAAGAACTGAGACCAGTCGAGCGCGTAATCAGCGGGCGGATCTAAGACCTCGCTGGTCCAGTTCTGCAGCCAGAGCGTGATTTTCTTCTCTGTCGCCGCCCCGGAAGCAACGGCGGCGCGCAAAAGGCTCTCGATCTCCGCGCGTGCTATGACTTTGCCCTTTCGCGCACCAATCTCGCGCAGGATTTCAGCGAATGCAGGTTGCACCATCGCCCGGACCTTCTCGGCGTAGTCGGGGTGCTTCAGCAACCGGCTGATGAAATGATCGATCGCGCGGTCGTCATGGTGCATGTCCCCATGTCCGACATCGAAATACACCTTGGCGTGAATGAACTCGACATGGTCTCCCAGTCCCGCCTTGCGGAGCCTCTCATCGACCTCTTCTTTCGTCGGGGCCAGGGCTTCGGGCTTGTCATCGTAATACGCCGCGGCGACGCGAAGCCGGGCAAGGCCGTTCTCGATTGGCCGGAGCGCAGAAGAAAGGGAGGGACAGACCAGCTTGAAGCATTTGTATGTTCTCGGAAATTCCGCATCGAGCCGGGCAAACTCCTGAATCACTGCCTTCAGCTCACTCCTCGTCACATCGTGATCCTTAACCTGGATATGCATTCGTGAGGACGTGCCGCTTTCCGTAAAGCGAATGTCGATATCGCCCGTCCCCTCGAAAAAGAGTTGATGAAATGCAGCCTCCAGCAGCCAGAGGGGGACGCTGCAGGCGGCACAGCGCGTCTGGAAATCGAATCCCTTACCAGCGATGATTCCTCCCATCGCCGTCGGCGCGAGGAGGGAACCGCCTTTGGCATGGGGTTTCTTAGCTTTCTTTTTTGCTTTGGCCATCGCTTTTTCCTTCAACGCAGACAATTATTTCAGTGTGCGGAATCGCTTAATGGAGGCCGCTACCTCGCTGCGGTAACCGGACGGTGGGATCTGACGAGAACAACTTTAGCGCAGTCAGCAGCGCCCTGGCCTTCACGAGGCCGTTGCGGTGCAGTTCGTCGATGACCCACAAAACCCCATGCACTTCTATCTTGTTCTTGGCGGCAAGCCGAAGTTCCCCGTCTCCGGTGAGCAGAATGCAACCGGGATGATGTTCTGCCAGCGCGAAAGCGAAGCCGTCATGGACGGACAGGCGGGGAGCCTGGCGCATGACGGCCTGTGCGCGCAAGACGCGTTCTCCGGGCAGGTCGATTACCTGCAACCCTCCGCGCAGCAAAGCCTTTTTCTGACTCGCGGTGAACTTGAGCAGCTCGTCTTCAAACAGCGTATTGGGAATCAGGAATTCGCACGGAAGTCTGAGGAGAGCGTCGAGTAGCGACACTTTGCGGAGATCGATCAGGCAACTGCTATCACTAACGACGATCCTCATGCATGCGCGGTTCGCGGACCTTTCAAACCAGCCTCGACGTCGGACACGGGCATCCGTAACAGCTCGGCTGCCTTCTGAAGCGAAATCAGACCTTCCGCAAGGGCACGGTAGCTCAGGCGTTCAAATCGTCGGGCGCGCTCCCGATGGCCTCTCTTTTCGGGTTTCTCAAGTTCATCGGGCTCTTTGGTGCGCCATCCGCGCGCGATGGTCTGGAATGCATAGATGAGCGTGGCCTCGCTGATAACGTCGAGTTGCCGCAACCGCATCAGCAGCGCCATCCCGCTGACACGGTACAAACGCTTCAGGTCCACAATCTCGCTGTAGCCGAGAGCGTTTCTGTTTTTGCCAACCTCTTTCAGGAGATGGTCCTCGGGCATCAGGAATGCTCCTGCGAAAAGCGTCGCCGCCTTCTCTTCGTCCTTGTCGCTGAGGCAGTCAGTATCAATGAGGCGGTGTGCCAGCTCATGCGCCAGCGTCAGCCTCCGCCGTTCCAGCGAAAACTGATCGTTGACGACGATGACCGGCAAGCTGGGCTGCCCCTCCCCTCTGCCGATGAGGCACGTAAAACCAGACACGCGATCCGGCAGGGGAACGGTGAGGACCTTAAGGCCCTTCTCCTCGAGAAGCTCCGTCATGTTCGGGATAGGATCGAAGCCGAGTTTCCAGGCCTCACGAACATCCTTGGCCAGCTGCTCTGCGCCCGTTACATCGTCGAGCGTAACCGGGCACGGCAGCGGGCACTGCCACTTGGAGCTATCCAAGTCGAGCACCAGCTCAACTTGAAGGTAGCGCTCAATCCATTCGAGCACTTCCGTTTCAACGTGGGCGCGGTCTTTCGCGGTGGTGTTCGCCTTCGTCCGGAACTCGACGCCGGACAGCACGATCCCCTGGGTGTCGAGCAGATAGCTCAAGGACACGTCAAGAGCCTTGGCCAGGGCGTTGAGGACGCCGGAACTCGGGATATCTTCACCGCGTTCGTATTTTCCGATGGCCTGAGCCGTCACCTTTTCCCCCATTTCGGCGGAAAGGTCACGCAGAGAGAAGCCTGCTTTATTTCGAGCGAGTCGTATGCGATCCGCAATCATGGCATCCTCCGGTTTACGGTTGACCTATTTCGATATGTATTGTAAACTGCCTCCAGTATTCGTTCAACCGGAAAGTGGGGGCAGGTTCCCATTGTAGTAACACAGACATAGCTATGAGCAATCCCGAAGGCGTCGCACGGCGCATCCATATACCTCACAATGATCTGGCTCTTGCCTGGTCATCTATAAAGCTGCCCGAAGGCGTTCGCCAGCGTTTGCTGGCACAGTCCCTTCTCGCCTTCACGGTGCGCCAGAAGCTGCCGTTTGAAGTGGCTCCGCTGCACGGTCTCATTCTACTCAGCGGTGCGCCCGGAACGGGCAAGACGACGATTGCGCGCGGCCTCGCCAACCAGGTCGCGGGTCAGCTGCCGGGCACGAAATGCACATTTCTGGAAATCGACCCCCACGCGCTCTCAAGCTCCGCGCTCGGCCGGAGCCAGCAGGCAATGACCAAACTTTTTGAGCAGACCATCCCCGAAGCGGCGATGGGCGGCGCGGCCATTGTGCTGCTCGATGAGGTAGAGACGCTGGCCGTGTCGCGGGAAAAGCTCAGTTTCGACGCTAACCCCGCGGACGTGCACCGGGCGACGGATGCGGTGCTCTCCGGCATGGATCGCCTGACGCGGGATCACCGGAACGTCCTGCTCATCGCCACCACGAATTTCGCGAAGGCTCTGGACGCCGCATTCCTCTCGCGGGCGGATCACATTGAGGAGTTCGGGCTTCCCAACGAGGAAGCTCGCCGCGAAATTATCTCCGAGACGCTCCATGCGCTCGGCGGCGTGTGGAAGCACGTCAAGACGCTGGAAGGCGACGCCGACCGCCTGGCCAAAGCGGCACACGGGCTCGATGGCCGCCGCATCCGCAAAGAGATTTTCGCGGCAATCGGGTCAGACATCGAAACCGCCAAGGACCCGAACAAGCTGACGACCGCCAAAATCGAGGCGGCATTCCGGCAGTCCCTGAAAACGCAAAAGGAGATGGCGCAATGAGGGTACGCCGCGATATCAGCTCCATTCCGCACCGCTCCGCGTCAGAAACGTGGCAGCGCGTCGTCGATCTCGTGACGGGGCCGGGCTCCAGGGACGCGCAGCAGCTCAGGAGCGCCGCCGGCGTGATGGGCTCCATCATTACCGACGAGCATCCCGCGCGCCGCGCAATCATGCTGGAAGGCGTTGGGCCGCAGCTGCGCATTTACCTGCGCTATGGAATGAAAGCCCTTGAGGAGGGCAGCAAAGTGGATTCTCTGACATGGAATCCGACGGAAGGCGACTGGACGATGCATGTCCCGTGCGACGACGAAAACATCGCTTGGGTTAAGAAGTCGCTGGCGGCGTGCACGCGCATAAAAGTATTCGACGTGGCTGAAGCAGACCGGGCTGAAGACGAGGAGGAATCGTCCGTCGCCAAGGGGGGTAGCGGCATCGTCGTGGATTGGAACATCAAGGGGTAGAAGAGATGAGCACTCAGGCCTATTCACAGGTTTTCAGCCAGGCGCACAGCATTGTCTTCATGAGCGACAACATGCGGAACACGCTGCGTGAAGTCATCCGCGAGTACGGGATCAGCCCCGACAAGCTGATGCAGGACTGGAGCACCATCGAGCGCGGGATTCACACGTGGCTGCAGTCCGGGCATTTGAACAATGTCGTGGTCGAGTTTTTCAAGCCGGGCGCATCGGTAGCATCGGCGAAATGGGAATTCCCGGTCACCTATTCCGGCTCCGGCGTGGACGACGACATGTGGTTGGACAAGAATTACCTGCGGCAGCTCATCGCGAAGTCCGCGAAGCCCACAAGCGGCTGCAATTACCGCATCATTTTGTGCACGGACGATGGTGCGCCGACGGTCTCCGGCTTCACGAGCTGCTCTTTTCTCTCGACCGGAAACCTGTCCGCGCGCCAGGCCGGAACCGTGATTGCAACCGGGCATATGACCGCCGGCGTGACGTACTGGAGGTAAGGATCATGTTGAGCACAGCCGAAGCCTTTGAGAAATTTCGCAAAAAGCTGGAGTTAAGCGACACGGAAAGCAAAGACGCATCCAGGCGCCAGACCGACGTGCGCGGGTGCATCCGCACCGGGTTCGACGTGAAGACCGATTTTCTCTCCGGGTCGTATCGCCGCCACACGAAAACAAAGCCGCTGAAGGATGTTGATGTGATGTTCGTCCTGGGTGAGGACGAAAAATGGCGCAGGGACAAGCCCCCCATCGAGATGCTGCAGGCATTTGAGAAGTGCCTGAAGAAGACATTCACCGAATCCGGGCAGACGGAGCTTTGCCGCCGCGCAGTGACGGTCATCTTCGAGAAAAGCTATTACCCGGACGACCATGAAGGCAAGGTCATGAGCATTGATGCCGTTCCCGCCTCTGAAGCGGGGAAGGACATCTACGAAATTCCTGACAAAGTAACGGGCAAGTGGATTAAGACGAATCCGAAAAAACACATGGAGCAGGCGACCGAGAAAAATGAGGAACTGGATGGGCGCTGGGTGCCACTCGTCAAGATGGCGAAAGGCTGGAACCGGGCCAACGGCAAGCCGATAAGGCCCTCGTTCCTCGTTGAGGTCATGGCGGAGGGGCTCGTCGAAGCTCCGTTTTCGACCTACGCAAACGAAATCCGTAATTTATTCGCCGCGATGGAGGCAAACGTCGGCGCGTCGTGGCCCGATCCCGCCGGGCTTGGGCCGCCGGTCTCGGATCAGATGACGCCGGAGTTAATTTCTGCCGCTCGTAAGGCGCTGCAGGAGGCACAGCGGAAGGCCGCGCTTGCGATGCGCGCGGAAGAAACCGGGCGCCAGGGCGAAGCGCTGCGCATTTGGCGGGAGGTGCTGGGAGATTACTTTCCACTGTCATGACGACTCTCCCAGATTTGCTTTGCTGAAGGCGCTATCGAGAAGCGACGCGAAGAGATGCTCGGCCTGACGCAATGCCTCCCGCTGAACAGCACGCAGCCGTTCGACTCGCTCCACCAACGCTGCAAATTTCTGCTGTAACGGAAGGGGCGGAAGATATATACGAATATGAGGCATCCGCTTGAGGCCTAGGTCACGATTGACAATTCCAAACGTCAATTCTTGTGACTGCTGGTAGCAGAACTGCGAATTGAGCATATTCTCAAGCCATACAGGCACGACGGTGTCTTTGCGAAGCTTGAGGACGGGAATGTGAACCCAGACCGCGACTTCCTTTTTGAAGTCAACCGTCTTTGCCATTCCAGTTGTTCCACCCTTTGTATACAGAATGTCACCGACTTCAGGCTTTACCTTCCGCCACTGCACCTGAGCATCAGTTGTTTGGGACCATCCGAACGCCGTTCAGGTCGTTAATCGACTCATGCCGGCTGACCGTCAACATGGTCCCATGATCGGCATATTGCATTTGGGGTCTACACGGCCAACTCCCGGCGTCTTGCGTGACGCAATCGTTACGATCGGCGAAGACATTCGTGCCGGCCGCTATGGAAATTTCAGTTTTGTGGTCAGCAGTGAAGACACACCGACACGAGAAGTCGTTAGCGATATCGCATCGGCGCAAGGGCTGCCAATCTTCGTCAGTACCTCCCCGACCCATTTGGAAAAAGCGGAAGCGGTTGGCGACCTTACCGCGAAGGACAAAGAGACGTTGACTGTTGTTCTGCGTGCTGGCGGAACCGTGACCGCCATGGAGCTCGCCGGAAAGCTTGGCGTCGAACAAACCACGGCCGGCAATCGACTTATCGCACTGAACAAAAAAGGGCTATCTGCAGCGTCTCGAGAGACCTCATCCGATAGGTGACCAGTTCATCGACCCGCGATCTGTGCACTTCAACACCGGCAGCGAACCTTAAGTAAGCCGCGCTTCTGAGTTCTTGCCATCGGCTCGACCGAACGGCGAGCCTATCGAGGTGACGGCCCCTGCCGACCATCTTCCCGTTCGTCAGGTTTGAACTTGTGAAGACGGCCAGCGCCCGAATAGCGCCGCCACGAAACATTGGACGGGAGATCCGTCAAAGCTTTGATAAGTTGCCACCATCCACAGGTGCGGTTGCCCGGCTGGGCTGAGAAGGCGTGAATGGTATCTAAGAGGTCTACCGGGTACAGAAGGTTGCCGTCGTTGGCAATACCGGACATTGCAGATTTATAAACTTCTGTCGGCTTAGGAGGTGGCCCTTGCAGGAGACACTCTCGGGACGACCGCCCCTTTTGTTTTGCAGTAGCCCCAACTTGAGCCCTAGGGTCGATGCCGCTCAACCGCTGCCCCCCTCCCTATCAGTTAAACCTTCACACGCAAAATCGATAGAACCGCTATTCGCGTCCTTTTCGGTAGACATGTGCTTGACTTCCCGCAAGAAACCAGACTTGCAAGAAGTTGACGGTAAACAGAAAGACACGTGTCCTTAGGGTTTTGAAAAGAGGGAATCGAGGTTGAATGTCACCCCGATCGACCCGCGAACGTCGCTTTCCTTTACGAGTTCTGTGCGGTTAGCATAAGTAAATGCAACGGGAACGTTCACACCTGATCCCTTACCCAACGGAATTGTGAACTTGCCTTGGAACACGCCAATATTGCCTGTGCGACTTTCGGCTATACCGTTTACTAGAAGCGGCTGTCCAAGAGGTTGGTTGATAAGGTCCATGTAAAGACCGGAGAAGGTCAACGTAGGTTTGCCAATATTCGATATTTGAGGAAGGGGAATATCGACCTCCGCCGTTGCCTCCACATCGCGCATGCTTCCCCCTCTCGCTGCGACGGGTAGCGAATTGAAAATGGTCGCGACTCCATTCAGAGACAACTGACTGCCGGCAACAAGATAAGTATTGAAGATGAGGTCAAAGGTCGACAGATTAGGAAGTGGTGATGCCGCCGACATCGTGGTGGTTGAGGTTGACCCTGGGATCTGGTTTGTTGACTGGCGCACATAAGAGTATTCGAAACTTATGGTCGGAGTCTGCATGATTGCGGTATACGTCTGGGTCTTTTTTCTTCCCGCCTGAATAAGGTTGGCTACCGCGCTCTGCGCGGCAGACATCGCCTCGGGTGAAGTTTTAACCTTTGCTGCTAGGTCCTCAGCTAGCGTCTTCAATACTGCTCGTATTTCTTCGTCAGTCGCGCTGGCACTGAGGTCGTCAAACTGTGCTTCTGCAAGGGCCTCCCATTGATTAGAGGGTGTCTGCAACGGGACGGTAACGGCTGCCGTCCCGCTACAAGTCGCGGTGCCGTTACTTAAGGTTGCCGTCGAGGGCGCCGAAGTAGCAGATGCCCCCTGTTTCGTGATCTTCAAAGGGCTACCGGACCCGATCGCGTCAGCCTCAGTTAAAGCTACAACTGCCTCCGCCCCTGGGACCGTGTCGAACTTGGAAAGTGTGCAAGTTTGGCCTGTCGAGCCCACAACTGTTCCTCCTGACACGTACGTTGCACCCTTTGAGCCGAAGGACGGTGTCGTCTCGATCAAAGCCCCTCGCAGGGCAGGCAATGCTTCAAACGCCTTAAGAAATGCATCGGCCGAATTAGAAGCGCTAGCGAGATCTACAATAGTACTTGCCCAGTTACGGCGCCACCGTCGGTCTCTTGGGTCCCTGTGGTTCCATATATCGTAATGGATAGAAAATCCGCTAAAGTTGTTTGTCTGGGGTGCGGGCGAGGCGCTTGAATTAGTAGTATTGCTAGGATTGAACGATATAGAAAACGATGTAGCCGCGATATTACGAACAAGGGCATTCTGTTCTTGGACTTTATCAAAACTTGTTATATATCCTTGATATTTCGTAGCCGCGATTGCATTCGTAACATTTCCACGCAACACAATCTGACCATTCGTCGTAGACTGCGTCAAGGCGCCGGCTTCGACTGCGGCCCCAAACAACCACGGCACACTCCCCTTGTTCGTTGTGGAAGTGGAGCTGCCTGCCGATTGGGAAGATGTGACCTGTACATCGAGCCGCTGCTCTTGAAAAGCATTAAACAGTTGTGCCGTGGCCGAAGGTGCAACAAGATAAGGAAGGTAAGTTGTCTCGCTGGTCACCAGTTGCCGCGCAGCCCCAAGTTGTTTCTTTTTCATGAGATCGACTTCTTTGACCAACTGATCTAACACCTGGTCCGGAATCGACTCGGTTGCCGCCGATGAAACTGCTGACGCGCTCCGGGCGGTCGAGTTAGAGCCTGTGGCCGGTGATTGAGCCGATAGGATCTGGACGTGCGTCGCGACCACCAATAGCAGGATCGAGAAATAATGGCGAAAACGTGAATGCATATTAGAGCCTCCAGCAGACCGTACCTAAACAGTTTTTACGAAGTAATAAGGGATCTGGATAGGTAAGGAGCCTGCACCGATCACAATGTATGACGTTCGTGTCCCTCCGGCTGATCCTGAAATTACGACGGTATACGTCTGCGTCGGGTCGGGATCTCCTGCTGCAATTGATTCCGAATATGTCGCCACGTATCGCACAATCTGTGTCGGGTCATTAGCGTCGGGCATGGTAAAAGAGCGTTTATCGCCGTTAGCAAGCGGGGTTATATTCTGCCAGGTGGCGTTATCTGGAGGGTTTGAAAACCCGACAAGGAAAGGTTGTTTATCGACCTGTGTCGTTACACTTATGATCTCACCGGAGACGGTAGCGTAGTGATTGTCGTCGATTGCTGTCATGACGGATCCTTGTTTAATCGGGTAGTAGCAGGCTGCTTCACGCCCTAAGACATTCTTATCTCACACTGGCTGAGCGTCGGCAGCATCGTTGCAAAGATACAGTTCGACGTCGGACAGTGTTGCTACCTAATAACTGTAAAGCGTTAATGAACGAGCAAACGGATTGTGCACCTTAGTAAATGCCACTGTCAATAACATTCATACATACTACTTAAAGTAAAGGGCAGCCGACGGGGCATCCTAGACTGCATGAATAAAATGACTACCACTTAGTACGTGATCACATGAGTGTAAGAACATGTAGTAAGCAATGATGTAAGTGCGATTGACAGATGCCTTAACTAGCTCTATTATTCGCACCGACTAGAAAAGCAATGATGTGATTAGACCGCAAGAAGGGGTAAAGACAATGGACTTGGGGGCAGTGTCGCACATTCAAGGGGCTTCTGCCAGTTGGCTTTCCCAAGGAAATCAGTTTTTCATTTGACGGCCGGATATCACAGTGTGAGCCCGTAAGTGCAATTCGCTGATCGGGCGCGTTCAAGGCGGTGATGAGATGAAGTCTTGCTTCACTTCCAAATTGACCCTCGCGTGCCTAGCGATGATGGCTTGCGGCCTGTTGTGCGCGGCTGAAACGGTGTCCCCAGCATCTTCCATAAGTTCCAAGGCAGTATCCTTCGGAGATCATGACATCGGAACCACGGCTACGCAGTCATTACTCGCAACTAACAACAGCGACGTGCCCGTGAACTTGGTGGTCATCATATCTGGGCCAAATGCAGGAGATGTTCCGGGTGACTTTTCATGGACGAGCTCTTGCCTCAGCAAAGTCGCACCTAAGGCGAGTTGTCAAATTGACGTGGCCTTCAATCCAATGGAAATTGGAAAAGATAAGGGAGACGGGGAAGAGCGCAAAGCCAACCTCACAGTATCCAACGATCGAGGCGAAATAGCTGAGCAAACTCTACTCTCAGGCAAAGCCTTTCAGAACTTGGGTATCTCGCCTGAAGTCCTTGAGTTTGAAGGCCAGGTAGGGTCTGCCTCCGGTGTCGGACGCAATGTTCGGCTCACCAACTATACGAGCTCAGTGATCAATAGCATTACGGTTTCGACAACCGGTGATTTTACGGAAAATCACGCAGGTTGTTCGATGCCACTTACTCCCGGCGGCTCGTGCGGAATATTGGTGACCTTTTCTCCGAAGCAGGCGGGACGTAGTAGCGGATCGCTCACGATTGCGGCGAATTTGTCCAATCTTGGCAAGTTGCCGAGGTCAATTGCGCTGAACGGTAAGGGTCTAAATCACTGTGAACTGCCCAGGTTTTCGTTCCATAATTGGGGGTCACAGTTGGTTCTGATCATCAGTGGGCTGTATTTTCTGGGGTTGGTGCTGGTGCGATGGCACATGATCGCGAAACCAGCGCGGGCTCAACTGGTCGCAGAGATCGAAGCGGTTCGATCTCGTGCTGTGGCGGAAACTTCAGGTTGCCCCGACACTCCCGAATTGATCGAGCGTCTAGCCAGAATTCATTTCTTGCTTGACGTCGCAGAGTATCCATTCAAATACAAGGAATTTCCCATCAATACCGAAGCACAGGGGCGAAAGGCGCCTCCTATGCCGGTTGTGCCACCTTGGTACTCCGTGACGACTCGCTTTTTTAACGCTCTGTTCTGGACGCGCGGTCAAGAGCTTGCGGGTTGGGGGTTAGCGCACGAAGCTGAACTCCAACTGGTTGCGCTGCTACCACTAGAAGTTGTTCGAGCGCGACTGGAAACGGCAGAGCAGGAACTGCGGCAAATGAATACGCCGCTCGCATCGTCTTTGGCTGATAAAGTGCGAGACACACTCAATTCCGGCGAAGCCTTCATCGTCGAACGGGCAACGCAGTTGCTCCAGCAATTTCAACAGCTGGCCAAGCAGATGTCTGCGCAGGATGCAGCACGTCAGGCATGGGTCGCAGGCCTGGGACCGAGACTTCTAAATGCTCTCCAGCAATTCAGCGACTGGGCGGAGAAAATCGTCGGGGTTGCTACAACCCTTGGAGAATGTAATTCCCGACTTCAGTCCTGTCCGAAGGCAGCAGTAACATCGCAGGCTATTGATTCTGACCTTCGGGGTCTATCTGACCCTCCTCAACTACCCAATGAGTATGGAGCGCTGCTGATAGAGATTCGTGATTTTGTTGCACGACTAAGGGACGCAATCAAACAAATCCCGGACCCAAATGATCCGGCGGTCACGCTGGACGGCTGCAATAAGTTGACCTCCTGCTTGGTGGCTTTAGGAAACGAGGCGGGAATCCTGGCTAAGAAACTGAAGGACTCAATTCCAACAAACCAGGCAGAGGTCTATCAAAGATTGCTGGTTGTGTGCAAAGCTCAGGGCTTGCTGTTTAGTTTGATGACGCAATCAACTACTCCAAGCCCCGCTAACGCGCTCCTTCGTGACCTACTCGCTTCACTGCAAGCCCAAAACGAGTTGGTTCAGAAAATCAACCAAGCGGCGGCTAGCGGTATCGCGGCCGACTTCGCAAATTGCCGAGATCTTGTCTTGCAACTCGCAAATATACCGCCTCTTCCTTCAGATCTGACCACCCGGATCGAAAATCTTTTGCGTGGAGAGGCGCCCGCGCCTCTGGCAAGATGGCGAGCGGTACTGGTTGAGGCTCTCGGACTCATATACGAAAGTACCGACAACGACTTTTCCCAACTGGCCAGTTGGCATAACAAGATGATGTGGCTGGTGGGAATCGCATTGCTATTCATGTTCGCTTTGGCGGTTACCCTGGGCAACGCTATTTTCTTGCTGTTGGGGGCCGTTGGCGGCCTACTAAGCCGCCTAACTCGAACGACGGAAGCAGCCGACGTTCCAAACGATTACGGGGCGACCTGGGGATCGTTATTTTTAAGTCCACTCACTGGCGCACTCTCAGCCTGGGGCGGTATTTTGCTAATCATCTTGGGCGTAAAGTTGAATATTCTGGGCGCCGCGCTGAATCTCGATTGGTGTAATCCTTATGAACCCGTAAGCCTCGCTATCGCATTGCTATTTGGCTTCCTGGAGAGATTATTTGATAATGTCACTGGCCAACTTCAAGATAAGCTCTTAAAGTCTGGCTCGTCATCGCCTTCACCCGCGACCGCTTCTCCTGCGTCTCCAACTCCGGCACCCAAAATCATCTCCATTTCTCCCGCTAGCGCGAGTATAGGAAACGAGGTTCAACTCACGGTACGTGGCGCTAACTTCCAACGCGGCGCGGTCGCGAGTGTCACCAAGGACACCGGAGATCCGTCGCCAGCGAAGCTGGATTTCACAGATGCGACCTTGGTTTTGGTGACTTGCACTCCAAGCGGCGCGAAACCTTTTACCGCCACAGTAACGATTGCTAACCCAGACAAACAGGTTGCAACCGGCAAACTTGCTGTGACGGCAAATACATGAGAAGCAGATGGGCTACTGAAATGCGTACACGTCCGCCTGACAGGCAAACGAGAGAGCCCAGGCAAAATGGTACGTTATGACTAAAGCAACGATTTGCACTTAGAAAGAGTTGTTGGGCACAGAGTAAGACTGAGCTGACTATCGCAAGGAGGTCATCGATGAACGTCTGGCGCGCGCTTTCTTTGCTGTTTCAGGATTTCAGACGGTGGGCTCAAGATCACGGCGGTGAAGTGCTCTGGGCGGTCATATTCGCAGTACTCGTTGGACTGCCCTTGGCGATATTCTTCGCTTACTATGTCAGCCCAAAGAATCCTTACAAGGTGTATGTTGTTGCCGGGCACCATTTCCTCACAAGATCTGGTGATTTGAGCAAAGACACGATAGCTGGGTTCTCGGCTGCCTTCCCTAAAAAGGAAATATCAGGCGTCAACGTCGATCTCGCAATTGAGGAACTGACCGACGACGACCCAAAGACAGCCGAAAGTAAGGCCCGTGACCTCATTAACAAAGATGACGCGCTTCTGGTCGTCGGACACATGGACAGCGAACCAACCGAAGTTTCCTTGCATATCTATCTCGATACGACACCGCAGGTACCCTTCATCGCAAGCGTGCAGTCGGATGACAACTTAATCGACAAGGCTTGCAAAGCGGACCAAAGCGGCGGAGTGCCGGCCTTTAGATGTTTTGACGGCTTGAACCCGCTACCGTATCTGCAACTGTCTCCTACTAATTTAGAGGAGGCGAGATGGGCAATAAGGTTTGCGACTGAACACAAAAAGCATAAGTTTTTGATAGTCGAGGACGATAGTTTCAACAAGTCATATGCCGCGAATCTCGCCGACGATTATGGAAAAGCGATCAGCGAGTATAACAAATGGGCTTCGGGAAGTAATAATGTCTCAGAAAATCAACCTCCCACTCCGATCTTGACCGGAGGTTTGGCACGCCTCGAAACTCTCACCGATGAGATGTTATGGGAGAAGTTCAAGAACGATGATTTCGACTGTTTGCTTTACGCAGGTGGGTTCGACGGGGCCGACACATTGCTTAAACAAATCGCGGTCCTAAAAAACGACAAAGCGAAAACGAAGAACAAAAAGCTGTCATTGTTTGACGCAGAAAATGACACGGCGGATTCTAGTCGAGCACTGATGGTTATTCTAGATGATTCTGTTGTTGATGAACGGTACCCGACAGCAGACTTCACTGTGAGCCCAATAAACGTTGCCGACCAGGTCGATGCTCTCGATTACACCAATGGGAAGAGCGTTTATGGTTTAGACGCAATTGCGATTGCCGCAGAGCTAATCGATGACCTTAACAAAAGCAAACCTGATTGGGAATTGCGATTAAAGACATTTCTTCATTTACAGACCACGAAAGATGTCCGTAGAAACTTGGTGCGGGTTATGCAGGATAACTTTCGGCATCGAAGCTCATATTTTGGCGTCCAACAAACCGGACTCGAGCCCGCCCCTCGAGCAGTTTACGCTTTTGACGGATACACGCGCGCAAACGGTATCTTCCACGTTTGGGAGCGAGTGAAGTCAGGCACGGCTTACGAAAACGACGATATCGATCGATGGCATCCTCTAAGAGAGGTTCCATACATGACAGTAAGAACGCGCAGCAACCCACAGATCAAGCTTGCTGCCAAGAAAACCATTGAGAAACAAACATTGAGAAGCCATTAAATCTTGTGGGAGTTTTCGCTGGATTGCTCTTTGAGATCCGCCGCGTTTTACGGGCGTTACGGAGGTCACACAACGGCAAAGAAACTGGCAATCACGATCGCCGGGGCGGTTTCGTTGGGAAGTTACGAGTCGGGTGTCGCCTTCGAAGTGCTGGATGCGCTCGCTCAGCATAATCATTGGGCTGACGAGAACAATTCTCCGGATGAACGTATCGAGATTGATGTGCTCACTGGTGCGTCGGCTGGTGGAATGACGGTGGCTATGATCGCACAGAGGCTACTGTTCGACGGTCCGGCGATGAATCAGCCTTACAACAATCCTCTTTATGACGCCTGGATTAAGGGCGTCGACATCGTTGGGCTGCTGGCGCGGCAGCCGGACGAGCCAGTTACGCATTCTGTTTTATCCTCCGACCTCGTATGCGAGATCTCGGAGACCTATCTGATGGCTCGATATCCGAAACTGTCCCAGCCTGCGTCACCGCCAGCTCCGCAACCGCATCCAGCCTTACCGAGTGACGGCAGGCTCCAACTCGGTCTTGCCCTGTCTAATCTCACCGGTGTCGACTATTCGCGTCTCACTAAGAGTGGAGGTCAGTTCACCTACACAAGCCACGAAGATCAGCTGGTTCTTGAAATTAGGCAGCTTGCCGACGATCGCGGGGAAATCTGGGAGACCATACGTGCTGCCGCTGTGGCCTGCGGGGCATTTCCCTTTGCGTTTCGAGTACAGGATCTGGCGCGAAACATTGTCGATTTTACAAGCCAGGAGCTGGTTCGAAGTCTTTGGAATGGTGCACCGAGCAGATTTTTCACATACACCGACGGCGGTGTGTTCCAAAACGAACCTTTGGGAATGGCCAAGAACCTCGTCGAAATGCTGCCGGGTGGTCACTTGAATGCCGACAAGCGCGGTTACTTGTTTATTGCACCTCACCCAAAAAGTTCTGAAGATGTCCCCTATACGACCGATCCCAATGCCGATCCGGCAAAGTCTTTTGGTGCAGCCAATGCGAACTACAAGGGGCTCGTTCAGCGATTGGCGGAATCCGTGATTGGTCAATCGGAGTTCCAGGACTGGGTGGTCGCCGAGCAAGTTAATGACAAGTTGCGTTTGCTGGACAAAAGGGCGGATCAGCTAGAAGCCATTTTTTTGTCCGGGGCACTAACCGCAGCCGAGGCAACCCCAGTTTCTACCGCAGTTCTGGGTGCCTTCTTCCAGGTGGGTAATGCAATGACGCCGGCGTCAATTGCAAACCTCAATGCAGCCCGCGCCCAATTGAAGCTGCAATATTCGCTTGAATACGCAAGATTTGGCCCAGACATTGTTACGGCGGATGCCTGGTTGGACGCCGTGCTCGTTCTCGAACTTGCAGCTGGCTTGCACGAAAAAGAGGAAATGTTGATCTATGACTTCGTCGCCGACCCCGCGCAATTGGCAAGCAACGGATTAGAAGCGTTTGAGGGATTTTTTGATGTCAGCTATCGAAAACACGACTACGACTATGGCCGCAGCATGGGTCAGAAGCAACTCGCTACTTATCAAGGCCAGCCGGGAAGCGTCTTCGCAAATTTGCATTGGACCCCGAAGCCTATCGATCCCATTGATCCAAATCTGAACAACCTCGATATTTCCAAAGTAGATAAGGGCAAGCGCCAACAGGTATATACACAGATTTCCAATGCAGCAGATGACCTGCTCCAGGAATTCAACGTAAACTTGATCGTTCGCAAGGCATTAATGTTCTTTTTCATCCAAGGACAAATCAAGAAAATGCTGGCGCTTTGAATCGTGTGTTGGCAACCGACGCCGCGTTTAATCTCGAGACGAACGATGCGAACGTGATTTGATGCTTATTTTATTACTCTATCCGCGATTACTTGGCGGTGGTTAGGAGGAAAGGATAACTAGCTCATGTTCTCTTGCCGTCATGTCAGAAAGGGTTTGGCAAGAAAGCTCACCAAGTCAGGGCACGTCTGCTGGCGCAAGCGGAGGCCAGATCCTTCCTGATCGGATTTCGCTTGCGAAAAGCGGCAGGAACGTGTTGCTGTGCCGGGAACCCCCTTCCTTGAAGCTAGGAGAATCAGAATTTCGAATGCCGCGCTGGAGAGCGTCTAATACTAGAGATTTCAGAAGTATACTCAAGAGTAGTTCCCGACCATTGCAATGCAGTTTCTGGGTGGCTTGACATCTTTCGGAGCGAGGCCATGTGCTATAGCTGAGGCAATGCCCTTCGCTTTACTTTTCGGGGATAGTGCGTTTTTATAGGCCAAAACAGCGGCGTACTGGTGTGCAATTGTGCCGGTCTTGTCGAAATCGGCACAGGTCTGGGTTAACTCCGACAGTGACCGTTCCTCGCATAAGATTGCTCCTGGAACTCCCCTCACATACGAGTTCGAATCGTGATTTAAAGGTTGGTCAGGGGCCAACAGATTGGGATTGAATTGAAGTGTGAGATTGGGGGAAAAAAGCGTGTCGAGCGCTTTCAGGCCATCCGCTGGGCTATGATGCGCCTTATTTGTCTCCGGCTCTGCGTAGAAGTGCAGTCTCGCGACGCCGTCTGAGGGGAAAAAAGGAACCGTTTGGAGATTACCGTTGCCACTAAACTTAACTGTTTCCCCAATAGCAATCTCGTTATAGGTCAGCACATAAATTGTTGGGAGCGCGTCCACATTTTGTAGTCCGTTACTTTGGTAGGTACCGTTGATAACGAGATTGCCGTTAACATCGGGGACCCAAGCACTGCCATCTAAGTAGTTGAACGGCGTCGCTCGCAGAGGATAAATCTTGTCAGGAATCGGCAATTTTACAGTCCAGAATGAAGGTCTATCGAATGTTTTCTGACTGACGTCCACGATGAGCCTATCCGGAGCATCTGAGAGGTTGAGGTGCGCATCCTGGCAGCGGTTGAAGACGACCGAGTCGTCATTGGACGTGACGGAGACGTCGTAATCTGTCGGCCAAACTTTGTTCACGCCGCCGTTGCCATCAGGAATGTACGCCTGCGCACGATAACAATGGGGAGTTACGCTCGATACTTGCGGGGATTTCAGATATACGAATTTGTTGCCACCACCTAGTTTTCCTTGCCGATCAACAACGATGGCAAACATGCCGTGGACCACGACATTAAGTTGATTTTTTGAACAGTTCGCCACTGGAGACTTCTTCGTCTTTTGAGCAGAACTTTCATCCGAAACTGGAACCGCATTTAGTGCAGTAGCCGCTGGTCCTATCATCGCAATCTGAGCCAAGCCTTTGACGAATTCTCGCCGTTTCATTTTCTGCATCTCTCCTTATTTAATTGTTTTCGTAAATCGCAACTCTGCTCCGGCCAGCACAGCCCGAGAGCTTGTGCTACTGGGACCTCAACGATTCGATCCCACCAAACGCATCGAACCCCGCCCAGTAGTAGGGATGGGTGTACGCGCCTAACGATCGCACCTGCCTCATCGATGACTGCAGTGCACTTGGCGGGTCAGTTTCCATCGCACGTTGATAGAAAGCCTGCATGAGTTGCTCCGTGGCAGCGGAATCAACGGACCAACGGGTAGCAATGACATCCGGGACGCCACTGCGAAGGAAAGCGCGGGCCAAGCTTTCCGCACCCCCTACACCCGAGTTTGGATCGAGAGACGTCGAGCAGGCTGATAGTACCGCCAAGCGTAAGTGCGGTAGTGGCCGCTCGACAATGTCGTCGGTGGTCAGCAGGGTGCTTTCGGCGTCGGGAGCGGCGGAGTCGGGGGCGAGGAGCAACCCACTACGTCCGGGCTCCGAAAGTGCATGGCCTGCGAAATGGAATATTGCGGCATCGAGCAAAGCGCGAGACACCGCGAGTCCGGTCGCTTGCTTTCCTCCGAGCAGCGTTGGGCGGTCAAATTGAGAGGCTACATTTTCGGCTTCTGTCTGGGCGTTGGGCAGAACCGGATACGATGCCTGGTCTTTCACCGAAAGCGTCGGGGACGAAACTATGACGGCAGCGTCTCGTTGGGTAATGTGTGGAATTGATCGAAGCAAAGGCCGATAGCCGATGCTTGGTAAATATGCCAGCCGAAAGTTGTCGACAAGATACGCCCCGTTCGAGTCAACAAGCGCTGCAAAGGGTATTGTGGCAAGACCGTCGTCAGCCTCGATCACAAGGGTTCGATTGGGATCGAGGCGCGATGCAATCGGCCCGATAAGTAGGTCGTAAAGACTACGGCCGGCGGCGCGAAGGAGTTTGAGGTCGCTTCCTTGCGAGGAACACTGAGACGCAAAAGCTGCACTCGCGCGGTCTAGACGCGCGGGAGTAGTCTCGATGCGCCGCCAAAACATTCCTCGGTTGTCGTAAACCCAGACATTTGCCCATTCGCCTAGCTCCGCATATACAACAACGGTCTCTCGTTCAAGAGATGGCAGGATATTGGTAACTTCGTGCATCCCTGGTAATACGGGTGATTGGTCCAAATTGGCAAGACTAACTAACTTTGGTAGGTCAGACCACCGCACCCTGGCACCTGCACTTTGGTACCATTCCCAGAGTTCAAGCGCTGATGTTTCGTCATTGCTGCTGAGTTGCAAGTCAACCAGGGCTCGATAGCATTTTGCGTTGCGTTGCTTCCAGCGTAGCCTCTCAAGTTCGCTGTGGACCTCCTTTAAATCGGCCTCTGCAACCAGTACCGCAGCCTGACAGGCTCTTCGGAAGCCGGCCGGATCGTCAGTCAATCGTCGGATCTCTGCAACCTGGGTGTAGAGGGCGGCCCATGTTTGGCTTTCATCAAAGTCCGGTGGAAGATTTTCGCGCGCGTAGCGGATATGGGGTTCGGCATCTCGTATGTGCCCCTGACTTAGAGCTACTTCCCCAAGGCGTATCTCCGCGCTTGCGTGAAGAGCCCGAGTCGAACTGTCTTGTCGAAGTACCGCAAAAGCATCAAGGGCTTTCGAATATTGATCCTCGGCCTCACGCCAAAAGTGAGCGTTGGCGGCGGATCGTGCGGGCTCGATTCGTTCGATTCCCTCACTGGTACGATTAGGGCTAGCTGCGATTGCGGACACAGCTTCCCGCTCAAGTACTACCGCAAGAAGCCATTTCGCTGAATCTTCTGCACTGATGCTTAGATCATCGTAGAAGTGTTGGGCGCGAGCCGAAGGGTATTGTCCAGACCAGAATTGTTCAAGACCGACCCGATCCCACTCCCACGCACGGTCGGTAGATCCTGAGCCAGTCTGATTTGACGCACAAAAGCCTAAGGCCCGCAAATAGAGTGTTCCATAGCCGGCCTGTTGTGCACTCTTGCGAGCTCTTGCAAGCGTGTACTCGGTTGAATTCGGATCGGTGCTGGCACAGGCATAGCGTTCCAAGTTAATCTGCGCGGTTATCCACGGGTAGTGAACCCTTTGCAAAACAGGTTCAATTCCCCCAATTTTGTCGATACATGATTGGAGATGGTATTGCCGGTGCAGCGCATAAATTTCTTCAAAAGCCGCACGCAGGTCGCCTGGAGCGCTTGCCGCTTTACGAAAAACTTCCTTAGCGCGTCGAGCTTCAATAAGAGCCAAATCTGGATCGCCTATGGCACTAGCCTCTGCCGCATGAGCCAAAGAGCGCAGGCCGAATGAGAAATCCGCTGACGGAGTAGTTTGCAGCAGATCACTGAGCCACATGTCCTGATGACGAGTTGCAAGAACATGAGCTAACAACCTAAGGGCGGCATAGGTTGTGGAGGGCGCATGCACTGACCTGAACATTATGATTGACGTCCCCGGCTATGGAGAATACTCGGACCCACAAGCTTTCTACACCTATATGCACGCGATTTTGGATCTCCGGCACAGAACCGTTCAGGACAATAAGAATGCAGGTTACTGTGTCGGCAAGAATCTGGAACGAGATGCCGACTTAACGCGCGCACCCGACGTTCGTCTTCTCTTGTTCTCACCGGAAGACAGGGAAGTGGTCTTGCGCAGACTACTGACGAAAGACGTGCTCGCCAAGAATCTAGTCGAACTCACTGGACGTGCTTTGTTCATGAATTTCTTCAAGTGCAATCCCGCTTTGCTGCAAGAACCTCCTGAGGCCTTCTTGGAAAAGGTGAAGGCCGGAACGGGCTACGAACAGTTCATTGGGATTTTGCTCGCTGATTTCGAGGATCAAGAGAGGGAATTGAAGAAGGCTGGTGTTGAAATGAAGTACACCCGCGAGCCATCCATAATGCGAGTATGGCTGCAGGATTCAGCCGCCGCCGCCTTCTCTTTCGATCACAGCAGTGAGACGGAAATAGCGTTTCAGACACGCGATCCAAAACTCCTTGCCAATTTCGAGCAGATCTTCAAGCAACAATGGGGCGCGGCTGTCAGCTACGCGGAATACTGGAACGCCAAAGGGAAGAATTCTACGGCTAAGGTTAACGGCCTCAAGGGCACGGGCGCTTGATTTTGGCCGTCGAGCCTGCCATTTAGCCTCTTTCCATTGACTTGGTGGTCACAAAATTGCGACACGATATCCGTCCATGTCCGCCGCTACCTCCGTATGTGGACGGTGATCGCATCGTGATTCCAGAAGAAATTCATCAAGTCGGACTAATAGCTCTCGTCTGTTTGGATTGTAAGTACCAATAGCGCTCGCTAAAACGGCTTTGGTTTCAAAGACTGATTGTAAAACTATCGCCTACGCCGGTTTTGCCCGAGCTTGTGTCAACGGTTACGAACTCTCCATTGATGGATGACTCTGATACCGTCATTCGCATAAACCCAAATGTGGTGTCGTCGTAAACGTTAATCGTTAAGGGGTTACCACTGGCGTCTTTGCCAGATTCAGGAGTCTTAGGAACTGGTGCGCGTTTTCCGCCCTTTAGACCTGGCAGGTTGTAGTAGCCACCCATACCGGCCACCACATAAGGGATCTGTTTCTTGTTTACCGTGCGCGTATATCGTTCGTAAAGGTGAGAGTGACCAGAAAGATGAATATCCGGCCAGATTCCAGCTTTCTCGCAAGCCTGATCGATCTGTTTCAGCATATCCGGGCTAGGGACATGAAACGGGCTGCCCGTAAACGGCGGGTGATGGGTCGCGATGATCAGCGCGCGCCGCGGGCCTTTGGCGCGCTCTGTTTTTGCGGCGGCCAATTGTTGATTTAGGAAAATCAGCTGCTTGTCACCGATCTTGGCGTTCGCGATCACTCCCTGAGTACCACCTTCACCGGTATTTGAGTAGAGTCCAATGATTCTTACGAACGGAGCGGTTAGTGTGAAATAGACTCCAGGCTGGGTCATAGTTGTGCGCGCCGCTCCCTGCCCATCCAGATTGTTCGTAGGTTGGGAGGTGCAGAAATTGCCTCGAAAGGCATCCAAAGATTTTGCTTTTTCGCCGGTGAATACTACAGCATCGTGATTTCCCGGGATGGCAAAGATGGGCGCATTGTAGTTTCGATACGGATCGTAGAACTGATCGAAATAGTACTGGTCCTGCCCAAAGTAGTAGACCACATCCCCCAGGTGGTACCAGAAGCAGGCACCACTCGAAGAATCGTTCGCCATGGCGTCCGCAACCGCAAACTGAAATTGCGGGCTGTGCACTCCGCCAGTGTCTCCCACCGTGTGAAAAACGATCTTTCCCGACTTCTGGATTTTGTCGGCGACGGTAGCTCCAATGATCGTCGCTAAGTCTACGGGCTGGGTGCTGCGCACAGGCGGTATGGGCTCCAATTTCTCGAGCCCTGTCTGCTGGTAGTCTGCCGAAACCTCTTGTTTACTGAAGCTGCTGAAGTTGTCCGGAGTTAGGTCCGGGTCTGCGAATGCCCGAGTTGTAGCCATGATCTCTCCTTAACTTGGCCCGATTGGCCTGCACTATGTTGTCCGTCAAATGATGCCGTCTGCTTCTAGTCGATATCCGTAATAGTATTCGTACGCGACGCTCCAGATTGCGCCACCTGTTCCTGCAAACAGAAGCTCCTCAATCGGCACACCAAGAACGTAAATCCCAATCAAATTCGGAAGATTGTAGAAGCGCGTCACAAATTCCGGGTATAACGCCAGAACGCAGAGGAAGAGAGCAAAATACAAGAGTGTGAAGGTCACCGCACCCACGAGCATCAACGGGATCAGATTGCGTCGTAGGTAAGCAAGAACGACGGCACCGACCGCGAAGGAAACGATCGTGTTGATCATGGTTTTGCCAGGGTGCCTAAGTTCAAGCGCCATAAAGACGACGACAAGCAGTGCAAACGGTGCGTAGTGCCGTTTGTGGCGGGTTTTCCGAAGCACAGCGAGCTTCTCTCTCAGAAAGATTTCTCCAACGACGGCTGCGATGCCGCCTACCGCCGCTGCCCAAAGAAAATCCTCAATCCCGACGCGAATGTGTTGATCGAGATTAAACAACGATGGTGGTGTCCAATATTGTGGAACAAAAAGAACGCTAGTGAGCGCCATGGGTGAGGCGATGAGCGTGCCCCAACGCATTTCCCGACGATAGTTGTGGGCAAGAATGAAGCAAATAACCCAGGCGAGCCAGAAAATGGCGACTCCAACCAAATAGGAGTAATGGTAGCTCGGTAGCATCAATGCCCTAACCCCAAGATCTCCTGAGGCTCCTCTCCATTGCGGACCTCGTGTCCACGGATATGTTGATGAATTGGGATAACGCTGAAAAAACGAAGGCGATTCTGCACCGTCAGAGCAGCGGTGTCAACGACAATCTCTCGGTTGTTACGAATCCCGAACACTGGGCGCGAGTTTTGGACTCACCAGTCTAGCTTCGGAAGCGTTGAAAGCACTAACTTGTTGGTTTGTATGGCCGCAGTTCGGGCTTCCCACCATAGTCTGTTCCAAAAACGGAACGACCGTCAGATTCTCCAATCGTGCACGCGGCCCAATGTTAAACCGGGTACGTCACGGAGGACGTGGAATGCACATTATGAGAATTCTGGCCAAGCTTCGCCGCGAAAGGCTGGCGATCGATAAGGCGATCGCGGCTTTAGAGAAAATTGAACGGAGGCGTCCTGCTTCTGTATCAAGCAAAGCTAAGTCAACGAAGAGAAGCCGATCTAGCCCCGGCCCGTCTGAGCTACCAATGATCCAATCACAAGGGTCGGAGGCAAACCCGAGGGTAATAGAGTTTCCGCAGGTTGGACGCACCGGATCGGATTAGAAGGCAGAAGAGCTGATGAAATGTCGTGCTTGGACTCGTGCAATTCATCTCGAAATCCTGTATTCTCAATGAGGTGCAATTCATACTCCCGGTGAAAGAGAACGGATGCGAATGAGCGAGCTTGGGGCAGTACTGGAGCAGTTGCGGAAAGAACGTAGTCGCCTGGCGATGGAGTTGAAACAGTTAGATCAGGCAATCACCGCGTTAAGTAAGCTGGGCATTCGACAAATTAGCGGCAGTGTTCATTCTGCAAAACGTACAATGTCGGCTGCCGCCCGCAGGAAAATTAGCCTTGCTCAGAAGGCGCGATGGGCGACGAGAAGCGCCGATGCCCAGCCAATGAAGCCTAAGCCCACGATTACAGCGGCAGGAAGAAAGAAAATCGCAGCCTTTCAGCGAGCTAGGTGGGCGAAGTTTAGGGCGATGAAGCGCGTTGCGGCTTAACATCTTGGCCGGTTGAACTTAACACGACGCGGCGAAGCATGCGATGGCTTGTCGGGCCGTTTCCTCACATCCAATCCCCGAAACCGCCGATGACGCGTGCGGTGTTCAATCGGGACGAGCGCAAGAGAAGCAGCAATTAGTTTTGTGCTTTGGATCCTGTCGTCGAAGTATGGGGCCTAGGTGGATTTCGTGCCGTCATACCAGGCAAGGTTGCCTGGCGATACCCGATCTCTAATGACTTAGGAGGGGCCATCTCACAAGCCCTGAAATATCGGAGTTCCCTGATGGAGAACATCCAGAATCTTCAGCGAGGAGAGACCGCCATTATAGCTTCCGAGCCGTATTGCGTAGTCGTTGCGGGCGATTGCGTTGAACTCAATTCGTTAGAAAAGAAGGCCTCTTTCGAGAGGTTTCGCGAACGATTGAATGGGGTTCGGATATTGACCTTTGATGAGGTCTATAAGCGGATTGAAGGATTGCTCGCGACCTTTACAGACTCCTCCGGAATTAGCTCTCAGAAGTCGGCATTGCGCATGGAATCAGGCGATTTGCGTTTGATCTTTGGTCGCAGTTGCAATGCGCGTTTTCCCGTTTTTCGGGATTCAGAAACTGTTAGTTCCGCGAAATCGACTGTGTAGACTGTTCCGCTTTAGGCTCCATTCGAAGATTCGCAGCTCTCTGCCATACAACCGAACTCAGACACCGCGGCATACTATTCGCTCAAGAACGCCTATAGCCCCCGCATTCATTCTGAGAGTGGCGGAATCATAACCCAAAAGAACCGAGTGCAAGGCCGCGCTGGTTGGTAGGTGTCCCCCTAGCAAATCAGGTCCTTGCACCCGAGCTCTTGCCCTATGAAGGCCGTTATTAAATCTCCTCCCGCATCACTACCAATCGTAGAGTAAGGCAGAAGAAGCGGGAGGAGTTGCTTCACTTTCCGAAACGCTATAGCAAGCCACTCACTACTACTACGGGTAATAGCAAAGGTAAGGAACGGGGTTCGGCAGACTTTACGTCAAGCTTGCGCTTTCCCTTCGCCTTTTTCAGGGATTAATGAGACAGTCCGCCCCCGAGTTGGATAGACGGCTCGGCAGTCCACATAAAGAGGATCATCTGTGCGCATCGCGTCCGTTGGTATCGATCTGGGCAATACCACGTTTCCACCTAGTAGCGTTGGGAGAGCACAGCAAAGTTCTGGTTCGCAGGAGATTTTTCCGTTCTCGGCCGCTGGCCTACAAGGCCAATCTGCCAGGCCTCACTGATCGACCTTGAGGCTGCTCCCCAACGCACTTTCTGGCAGCTGGGCTGCGAGAACAGGGACACCAAGTTCTACCCAGCGTCCCCGCACGTTCTTTCCAGATGAACTGTGCTACTATTTGCGCTACGAAAGAAACGCGAGTGCGGGGACAATTTCTTTGTGTTTAAATCCTTTCTGGATTGTCCCCGCCACTTAACTCTTAAAGGGCCTTAATCCCATATTCACGGCAATGGTTAGTTTCCCGCCTCTGATGTCCTTGTTGTCGGTAGAGCACGCAGCACGTTTAGCCCACCACCGAATTTTCTGGTAGACCCCTGGACGAAAAGGTGATGCCGTCGCCGAGACTCGGGCATTACCTTCTCCCTCGCCATCGTGGATGGAGATCCAGAACGCCACTCCTGATGCCAAGGGCAACTACACGGTGTACAGAGGGTGAACTCAGCCGGCAGTCCTGCCGCTGAAGTTGTTCAGCTCCGGCGGGTCTCGATGGGTCGGGGTAACGGAGGAGCTGGGCGGAACAATCGCGTGTGCGGCTGCTGAGTGTTCCGTATGCACTGAACGCGGCGAATGCAGAAGCCTTCGGTGGTGCCAATGCACTGGCAACAGCTCAGCAAGACGCGCTTGGCTACCTTTGTTAGTAGTACTCGTAGGGCGATGCTGGCCGCGCGCACGGCCCTGTTCCAGAAAACAAGCCAAACGCTACTTTATTCATCTGGCTTGTCGCCTACGCACCCAACGGTAACAATCAGTGGACGACTGTCGGCTGAAGGGAGAAGGTGGTTCCCAGCGTCCCCGAAATTTCAAAGTGTCGGCGGTTAACTACACGAGGCAGCCAAAGTGGCGCCCTTCACCGTTTTTGTGGCCCCAATTGAAAGATTGGAGAATTCTCCAATATATGCATGCGCCGGATTTGTACTCCGAGGCTGCATCTTCAAGTGGCGAGTTGCCATAGCTTCGGCTTTCTTACAGCTTTCCGCATTGATTCGCCGTGCGAATCTTTCCCGTGTCTCCCTGCTCTTGGCAATCACATCGTTCGAAGTCTTCTCCGCGAGTAGCAGCCACATGTATCCAGTGACTTCATCTTTCGGCACTCCTCGGCCTGTCAAGTACATGGTTCCGACGACGTATTGGGCCAAAGGATAATGGTCGGTCTGCTGCATGTAGAGCTCAAATGCGGCGGCATCATCTTTGGGAGTCTCTTCGCGCTTGCCCAGAACGATCTGAGCCGCCTGCGAAGTGGGCCGCTGACTCAAGACGGAAAACATGACGTCCAGCCGGTTTGAGACGCCCAACTTCGCGTAAATACGAGACAGATGATTTTTTACCGTGTGTTCGCTGACGCCCATCTTGACCGCGATGGCACGATTTGTGAGTCCTTCAGCGACCAGTTGCACGACCATGTGTTCCCGGTCGCACAGGAGCGATTCGCCATAGGAACTGACGAAACGCGGCGGTGCCGAATCCATCACAGTGTCCAGCAGAAATTCGAGCGCCTGCGCGCTGGCAGAAATTTGTCCCTCGTGGACGGACTTAATACACCGGAAAAGAGCATTCACGTCTTCGCTTCGAGCAAAGATGCCACGGGCTCCGCAGCGAAACGACTCCACGACGGGTCCCGATTCGAGCGAATCGAGAAGGATGATGGTACGCACATCTGGGTGAGACATTCGCAACTGCCGAACTGCGTTCAGCCCGCCGCGCGGTTCCTCCAAATCAATATCAATCACCACAACCTGAACGTCGGATCCGATTCGCGAGTAAAGTTCGGCAATGTTGTGGGCTGGACTAGCGACAGAAAACTGTGCATCTGCCGCGAGAGCAGACGCGAGAAGCTGCGCGTTCATCCGATGGCTGTCTGCGATCAACACGCGAACAAGCACACCGGCGTCGTCAGCAAGCAGCGGGGATTGCTTGACACCCTTAGCGTTCATCGAGAATTTTAACGTTGCAATACTCAGACACCGGCGCAGCCGCCGGTGGTACGACGCTAGCGCTGGGGGAGAGCGCGTTTCCTCCAGAAACTCTTTCTCGCACTCAACCTTCAGTGCGAGCCTCCTGGCTCTGGAAGCGGCGTTGCACTTAGACTTCGAACGGGATTCTAGGGATCACACTCGGCGGTGTCAAGAAATTTCGTGTAAAGTTCCGCGCACTGCAGCGCGAGTTGTGCAAAACATTCGGAAACGCGCGAATGAGAGAGCAAGAAGGCGGCGGCGCCGATTTGTCGGCGTCGTGCCGGAGAAAGCCCGTGTAGTCCGAATTCCCCGACGCACCTCAATCGTTGTAGGAAATTAGTTTGCCCTGCATAACCTTTCTCTCAACCGCCCGGTGGGCCTGACCTCCCGTCCGATGTTCTTCCCTGAGGTGAACTCCACGACCACTTGGTGGCGCACACTTTCGGGCATCTTGCGCGAATTTCGAATGCGGCCTATCTTTGCGTGCTTGCGACGGATTGAAAACTAATCGGTTTTCGATCCCAGTGTGGAGGCGTACTTGGAACGCAGAGAATTGGCTCGCTTTGTTGTCCGGTGTCCGACGATTTTCGAATGGACCGACGACCAGGGAGTTGCGCACGCAGGAGCGGGGTTTACGCGTGACATCAGTGGCGGAAGTGTATTCGTGCAGAGCGCATCGTGTCCGCCCGCAGGCACCCGCTTGCGAATCGAAGTCATGCTGCCAGCCGGACAGCCTGCGGAACGTGGTTTGAAGTTAAGTTCTTCCGCGTTGGTGGTTCGGATTGTGGACATAGGCGAGGCAAAAGGGTTCGCAGCACTGAGCAAGTTTGCGTTTGCCGGGGAGTTGGAAGTATTGCCGAGCTCGAAGCAAACACAATCGCACGTTGCGGCAAAGGGCGCGCAACTCGCGTCGAATTGAGAAATTTTCGGAGGACACCAGCGGTCCTCAACGAATAGCAGTTTTCTTCGGGGTCCTCAAGTGGGACTCAGAGGGCGAAGCTGTAGATGGCGCCAGACGAAGATCACATGAAAGCAAGGATTGAAGTCGTTGGCGGAAGGCGAGCAACGGGGCCATCGGGTCTAACCGTTGTCCGATTAGAACGATGCCTCTGATTGATTACGAAATGAGACCGCCGGGGTCGAACGGTTCGCCTCGCATTACTTCCATCGCGCGAGACCTGCCTCCTGAGGAAGTGATCTTTGGCTCTACACGCATCATGCAAGAGGTGCGAGAGAAGCTCATCCGGCTCGCGGACACCTCCGTCCCGGTTTTGATCCATGGTGAAAGCGGCACCGGCAAGGAAGTATTGGCAAAGCTTCTTCACCGGTGGTCGCCCTGGCGGGCGGGCGGTTTTGTAAAGATCAACTGCCCCTCCATTCCGACGACGCTGATCGAAAGCGAATTGTTCGGATATGAGAAAGGCGCTTTCACCGGAGCGCACGGCGTAAAGCCCGGCCGCGTTGCGCAAGCTCACCAGGGCACGCTCTTCCTTGATGAAATTGCGGAGCTGGATTTCGCGACCCAGTCGAAACTTCTGCAGCTCCTGCAAGACGGCGCATATTACCCGATCGGCGGCAAGAAGGACATGTATGTGAATGTTCGCGTGATTTGCGCTACGAATCGCGAGCTGCAGCGGGAAATCGAGCTAGGCACGTTCCGTCGTGATCTGTATTACCGAATCAACGTTGGAAATGTGAGACTGCCGGCGTTGCGCGAACGGGTTGCAGACATGGTGACACTCGCCACGTTCTTCCTGACTTGTTACAACCAGGAATTTAACCGCAATGCAGGCCCGCTGTCGCCGACGATCGTACGGGCTTTCGCGCAACATTCCTGGCCGGGGAACATTCGGGAACTGGAAAATCTGGTCAAGAGATACGTGATTCTCGGCTCCGAGGACGCGATCTGGACCGAACTTGCCTGCGCGACGCAGGAATTGTCGGGTGCGGTTTTCGACGGGTCGGTGCCGTTGCGAAAGCTGACGCGGCAGGCAGCGCGCGAATTTGAGCACAAGATCATCCTCAGAACACTGCAGGACAACAAGTGGAACCGTAAAGAGGCGGCACGGGCGCTGCGAATTAGTTACCGAGCCTTGCTTTACAAGCTCAGAGATGCCGCGGAGCGAGCAGCCCGGTCGGAGCGACGGGAGGCAGAAATTGCAAGTGATTAGTTTGACCCGCGCGGTTGGGAATTCCGGCCATCAGGAGGCATTGTGATCAATCCACGGAGCCAAAGTTGGACGGACTACTGGCAGATTATTGGCCGGCGCCGGTGGCTGTTGGCGTTGCCGGTTGTTATTTGCTGGTTGGCGGTTTGGGGCGTGTGTTGGTTCCTGCCCGCGGTTTACCGCTCTGAGGCAACGATTCTGATTGAGCAGCAAAAAGTTCCCGAACACTACGTTGTTGCCAATGTGACCGCCGATTTGCAGGAGCGATTGCAGAGCATGACGCAGCAGGTGTTGAGCCGCACACGACTGCGTCGAATTATCGACGATCTTCACTTGTATGCAGACGACCGCCACAGGCTGAGTCCGGACGAACTAGTTGAGCGGATGCGAAAAGACATCAAGATCGAAGTGGTCGAGACCCCGGGAAGGCCAGACGAACTGACGGCGTTCAAAATTTACTATTCAGGGCCAGAGCCGAAGCTGACGCAACAGGTGACAACCGATCTGGCGACGTTCTTCATCGACGAGAATATTCGGGCGCGGGAGAAGCAGTCGGAGGAAACCACTACTTTTCTCGACAACCAGCTGCAAGAGGCGCGCCAGCACCTGGAAGCGCAGGAGTTGAAGATCAAGGAATTCAAGGGACAGTACCTAGGTCAGCTTCCCGGACAGTTACAAAGCAATTTGCAGATTTTGTCGGGCGTGCAAGGACGCTTGCAGGATGCCAACGAGCGCCTGGAGCGAGCGGAGCAACAAAAAGTCTATTTGACTTCTTTGTTGTCGCAATACCAGGCATTGGCTCAGGAGATTCATGAAGGGGATAAAGGAACCGATCTCTCGCCACCGGCGCTGGATGACGAACTGGATAAACAGAAACGTCAACTGGCGGCCCTCGAAGCGCAATACACAGACGAACATCCCGACGTGGTCAAGATGAAGGGAGAGATCGCGCGGACGGAACAGCTCAAAGCGCAAATCGAGTCAGACTTGTCGAAGCCGGCAGACGGCTCGGTCGCAACGGCTGCGGCAAACAATGAGCTGCTTAGTTCCGACAAGAAAACCATATCGCCCACAGTCGAGATACGAAGCCAGATCAAAAGCAATGAGCTCGAGATTCAGAACCGAAAGAAAGAGATCAAAGAGCTCGAAACGTCAGTTGACGAGTACAAGGTAAAGCTCAACCAGACTCCCGTGCGGGAACAACAGCTGGCAGATCTGACGCGCGACTACGACCAATCCAGGACCAATTATGAGTCGTTGCTCGCCAAGAGCAACCAGTCCGAACTGGCGACGAATCTGGAGAAACGGCAACAGGGTGAAGGTTTCCGCATTCTGGATCCGCCAAGCCTGCCACAGAAACCTTATTGGCCAAACCGTCTGCAGTTGACTTTCTTCGGGCTGATCGCGGGTGCCGCGTTCGGCATTGTCGGAGCGTTTCTTGCCGAATCGGTCGACGACCGGGTTTATCACGAGTCAGACCTGGCGACGGTGGCGGGTTTGCCAGTCTTGGGGACGGTTCCTCCGATGCCAACATGGATGGAGCAGCGGCACAAGGTATGGATGACATCGTTCGAGTGGGCGAGCGGACTCGCGATGGCCGCGATTCTTGTGGCCGGAACTTTGTTTGCGTACTACCGAGGGTAGAACAGCATGTACAAACAATTCTATGGACTAAAACGGAACCCATTTGAGATCAGTCCAGACCCGTCATTCTTCTGTTCTACACCAGGACATTATGAAGCTCTTGCCGCGCTGTATTACGGAGTGCAACGGCGAAAAGGATTCATCGTACTCACCGGCGAAGTTGGAACCGGCAAGACGCTGCTGCTGCGCTGCATGTCCGAGCTGCTTAGGCGAGCCCAAGTCGACATGGCGTACGTGTTTAACCCGCGGTTATCTGAGATGGAATTCTTGCGTTACCTGATGACCGATCTACGTCTACCGGTCTCTGGGAATGACAAGAGCGCAATGCTGTTTCAACTTAACGATTACCTTCTCGCCAGGCACGCTCAGGGGACGACGACAGTTGTAATCATCGACGAAGCGCACCTTTTGAGCTGGCAATTGCTCGAGGAAGTGCGCTTGCTGACGAATATGGAAACCCCGCGACAGAAACTTTTGCAGATCATCTTGGTAGGACAGCCGGAGTTGGACCATCGGATTGACTCTCCCGATCTTCGGCAATTGAACCAGCGAATCGGATTGCGGCGTAAACTGACGCCGCTTACGGGCGCAGAGATGCAGCAGTATATTCTGCGGCGGCTGGAACTGGCATCGGCAAAAACTCCCGCACGCATGATTTTCTCCAAACTGGCGGTCGATGCAATTCAGAAGTATTCGCGCGGCATACCCAGGCTGGCCAACACCCTATGCGAGAACGCCCTCGTCAGCGGATATGCGCATCAGCTTCCGATTATTACCGGCAGAATTGTGGAAGAAGTTGCAACCGAGTTCGGCTTTGACCGGTTCGAAAGATCACGGTTAGACGTGAATGTTCCTGACGGAACGATCAGTGATTTCAGCGCGATTCGTCCCCAGGTTTCAACGGTAGAGGCCGCGCCTGTCGGCCGAGTCAGAGGAGTGGTACGCGGATGAGCCGTTTACTGGATGCTTTGCAACAGTCGAAACGAGAGACCGGAGTCGATTCTCTGCCGAAGACTGAAGACTTTCTGGACGGAGCCGCAGAGGTTGAACCAGGTCCCCAACCAGAAGCCGAAGGTCAGGATGGGGCCGACACTGAGGTGAAGGCCGAAAATCAGTATCAAGCAGTGCCCAAAGTTCCCGAGTTGGTATCCATGAGCGCACTTGCGCCGGAAAGCAGGCTGGAGGCGCTTACCACTCCCGGCAGCTTCGCCGCCGAACAGTTTCGCGCCCTGGCCGCGCGGCTACACCATCTGGCGGAAAGACGGACCCTCAAGACAATTCTCGTGACCAGCGACAGCTTCCAGGAAGGGAAGACACTTATCTGCCTAAATCTAGCTGTAACGTTGGCAAGGAGGTCCGCCAGGAAGATCCTGCTGATCGAAGCCGACTTGCGCAAGCCCGCACTGATGAGCACGCTTGGTGTTCAGCCGCTACCAGGTTTGAGCGATTGGGTTCAAGGCAATCAACCATTGGTGAACTTCACACATCAGCTCGCCGGTCTTAATCTGTGGACTCTACCTGCTGGCGCTCCATGCGAACACCCGTTGGAAATTGTGCAGTCACCCCGAATGCGAGACCTGATCGATGAAGTCAGAGAGCAATTTGACTGGGTTGTGGTCGATTCAGCGCCGTTACTGGTGACTGACGCCAACATTCTTTCGCGACTGGTTGACGGGACACTGATCGTCGCGCGGCAAGAATACACCCGCAGGAAACGCTTGCAGCAATCCATGAAGGGCATCGAGAACCCTCTGGGGTTCGTTTTGAATGATGCGTCGGCAGCGGATCCCGGCGGCTACCATCACTACTATTCACCTGCCAAAATAAACGGCAACGGGAATGGGCACCGGCATCCGCCGGTTAAGCAGGAGCCTCATTTTGAGGTGATTCCACCTCGGGCTCAGGCCAGTTGATTTCTGAATTTGTAGCCGGGAGAACCCGGAGTATTGGTCGGGGAGGTCTCACATGAATCGGATACTGACATCTACGCTGTTGCTCGTCGCGTTGCTGATACTGGCTGCGTGCTCCCGTGATCCGAATGTCGCCAAGCAAAAGTATCTGCAGAGTGGGCAAAGATACTTTGATAATGGCGAGTACGGACGCGCCAGCATTCAATTCCGCAAGGCGTTGCAAATCGATCATCGTTACGCGGAAGCCTACTATCGTTTGGGATTGACCGACATCAAGCTGAAGCTTTGGCCGGAAGCGTTTCGCTCATTCGACCAAGCTACAGCCCTGGATCCCGCCAATAAGGACGCCCATCTGCGGCTGGCCGAACTGTACATAGGTGCCAAGCAATGGGAAAACGCCCGGCAGCAACTGGCAGAGGTAATCGCTATCGATCCGCAGAATGCGGAAGCGTATCTCCTGAGCGGGCAGGTCGAGACCCTGGATCACCGTTACCAGGATGCACAGCAGGCACTACAAAGGGCCGAGTCACTTGCGCCGAAGGACGCACGACCTGAGACCGGGTTGGGCGAAGTTGACGCAGTGCTAGGCCGATACGCGGATGCGGAGCAGCACTACATCCGGGCTCTCCAACTGGATCCATCCTTGCAGATGGCGTATCTGAATCTGGCGCAGCTTTACAGGGTAGAAGGCAAGCCCGATTCCGTGGTTCAAGTTCTTCAGCAAGCTATCAATGCGACTCCCAAGGTGCCGCTGCCATACGTAGCCCTGGCAAATTTCTACACCTCCATCGGGAAGTCATCCGACGTTGATCCCGTGTTTCAACAGTTGAGAACCGCAACCGGGAATTCGTCTCCGGCTTTGTTGGCTATCGGCGATTTCTATCTGCGCGAGGGCGATAACCTGCGCGCCAAGTCTGTAAGCCAGGAATTGCTTTCGCATGATCCTAAGAATGACGACGCGCGGCGGCAATTGCTGAAGGTCGAACTGAATCTGGAAGACTGGGACGCGGCCGAGAAAACGAACCGTGAACTCATGGCGACCTATCCGAAGGATCCGGAATGTCGTCTGGCCGAGGGGCAGTTGCTGCTGGCTCACGGCAAAAAACAGGAAGCCATTACCAAGCTGCAGGAACTGATCAACGATGTCCCGGAAATGGCGACAGCGCATTTTTCACTCGCTATGGCTTACAACCAGGTTCCCGATTACAGCAGAGTCGAGAGCAGCCTGAAAGATTCGGTCGCGCGAGACCCAGATTTCATTCCTGGTTACCTGGCACTGTCCGACTTCTACCTGCAGCGCCAGGACGGCAAGACTGCAATGGTGTATGCGAACGAAGCCTTGAAGCGGAACCCGAATCTGTTGGCCGGACAGATTTATCAAGCCAATGCGCTGTTGCTTCTGGGAGAGCTTGGGCGCGCCCAGCAAGAGTTTGCATCATTGGCCCAAGGCCAGCCGAGCAGCCCCATTCTGCGGGAGAGAATTGGCTATCTCGAGCTTCGGCAGAAGAACTATCCTCATGCGGAGAAAGATTTCGAACACGCTCTCGAATTGCAGCCAGACTTCCTGCCGGCCATGCGCGACCTGGTCGAACTATATGCGATTCAAAAGCGTCCGGATAAGGCGATCGCCAGGCTGCAACAGCAAATCCAGATCGTGCCGAGGCAGGCAGATTTTTACGAGCTGTTGGGCAACGCTTACATGGCGGCGAACGATTTGAGTTCCGCGGAGACGGCTTTTCAGAAATCTATCAACCTGAATCCAAATGCTTATGTAGCAAGAAGTCAACTCGCGCGCATTTATGCGAACAGGAAGAGTTACCCGCAAGCGATTGCTGAGGCTCAGGCTGCAGTCCAGGCCCATCCGGACGTGTTGTCCGGTTATCTTCTGTTAGGCAGTCTGTACGAACAGACGGGGGCCTGGGACCAAGCCAAGGCAAACTACGAACAGGCGATCCAGCATGATCCAAACTTTGCTCTTGGGCTGAATGATCTGGCCTGGCTCTACTGTGAGCACGGTGGGAATCTTGATATGGCACTATCGATGGCACAGAGGGCGAAACAGAACCGCCCCAACGATCCCCAGATCTCAGACACTCTTGCCTGGGTGGAATATCGCAAAGGCCTCTACGATTCTGCCAGCGGTTTGCTGCGCGACTCCTTGCGTCAGGTGCCGGACTCGGGGCTGTTCCAGTACCACCTCGGCATGGTGCTCATAAAAACTGGTAAACAGGCAGAAGCCAAGGCGATTCTCGCACGCGCGCTGAACTCGAACCTGTCACCGCCGGATGCTCAGGAGGCTCGTGCTGCACTGAAGCAACTGGACAGCATGTGAAGCAATCTTGCAGTCGAACTGCAAGAAAGCATGATCGAGCACCGCATTTTTTTCACAGGGGGTGGGAGACGGGCGTCGATAGCTGGCGCGGAGAACGACTTAGCGCGTTTGCATTGAAAGAGGCCGGCTGGCAATCGAGTTGCAACAGTAGAAAGCGCGGGGGTTGTGTAGGTATGAGTTGTTCCTCAGTTTTTCGAATACTGGGAATCGCGGTGGCGCTGAGTGTCGTAGCGGTTCCTGTGTGGGCCGGTAGTTCGGGGACGGCGGTCGCAAACGTTTCCGGGTTCGGCAACGAAATCACGACCCTTACTACGGATAACATCTCTGGCGGTGATGTAGATTTTGACGTCACGGCCACGGTTTATCAGTGCCAGAACGCCGGCGGCTGTTCGGGAGGCGGTGGAACTTCCTCTTACGGCGAGTACACATACGTATATTCCATCACCCCAGTGGGAAACTCAGCCGCGTTGTCGCAAGTGACTCTGGGTAATCTGCTGAGGCTTTTCTTATCTGCGAATAATAATTTCGGCGTGGTCACGGGCCAGACGAGCGCTGGTGTCCAGACCACAACTTTCAATTTTGGATCGACCAGTATTCAGATCATTCCTCCGCAAAGCTGCGTGGGCAATACTTGTGATTCCAATCTGACGGTGGGAACTACTCTTACCATCTACGTGCAATCGTACGGTTCGCCTGGTAACGACACGATATCGGGCCAGGACGGAGGCACGGCACAGTTCGGAAACTCCCTCGGTCCTGTGCCGGAACCGACGTCTATGGCGCTGTTCGGGACCGGGTTGGCCTTTGTAGGTGCGATACGCCGCTACAAAAAGCGTTAAAGCTTCCCCTAGAAAATTCTCCTGTTGTTTTCTCAGCGACGATTGAGGGCTTCCCGGAACTTGGGAAGCACTTTGTTATTGGACTAACGGCTCATACAACCTCAAGTTCGCATGCCTGCTGTTCAGCCTCAAACAATCGAGTCTTTGTTTCCTGCTCGGGTTTCCGAAGGAACCCGAAAGCGGGTATGGGATTATTGGCCGGCGGGTCTGTTGGCGCTGGTCATCTTGGTTCTTTACGCTCCTGTTCTTGGGCGGCTCATCCATCAGTGGTACAGCGATCCTAACTATTCTCACGGATTCTTTGTGCCGTTGTTCAGCGGGTTTCTGGTGTGGCGGAAACGAGGCGACCTGGCCCCGTCCGCGGCGGCTCCAAGCTTAGGTGGTTTGGTAGTCATCCTCGGGTCGTTGGCGGTGTTGTTTATTGGAAGCCTCGGCTCAGAACTATTTTTACAAAGAATCTCTCTGCTGGGCGTGATCGCTGGCTTGATCATCTACTTTTTCGGATGGCGACTTTTGCGGCAGACAGCTTTTCCGTTAGCTTTCTTGACATTCATGATTCCGTTGCCGGCGGTGATCTACAACCAGATTGTTTTTCCGCTCCAGTTGCTGGCTTCGCGTTTTGCAACCACTTGTCTTGAAACCATCAATTTGTTTCCGGTTTTGCGCGAAGGGAATCTCCTGATGCTCGATAACTATTCACTAGAAGTGGTTGACGCGTGTAGCGGAATTCGTTCTCTCACTTCTCTGATAGCCTTGGCTCTGGGGTACAGCTATCTGGTCGACCGCAGATGGAGCGTGCGGCTGTTTTTGACCGCGGCCATGATACCGGTCGCGATTATCAGCAATGGCGTTCGGGTCGTCATCACGGCGATGCTTGTTAACTACTTCGGTATTAACGCCGCAGAAGGCTTTGTTCACTCATTTGCCGGGTGGGTGATCTTCATGATTTCGCTCATCATGCTTTTTCTCCTCCACGGGCTGGTCACGATCACCGATCGCTGGCGCGGAGCGATCGCTGTATGAAACCGAATCTTCGCTATTGGATGATGCTGGCGCTACTGGCAGGTGCGACGGTTGGTCTTCGACTTGTTTCCCACGGTGAGCCAGTTCACCCTGTTAACCCGTTGGCAACCTTTCCGCTGGATTTTGGAACCTGGAGTGGTCGCGACATCCCGATTGATCGAGATGTTCTAAAGGTCGCAGCCGTAGACGACTATCTGAATCGCGTGTATCAATCAACCGGCGACGCCCCTGTGAGTCTCTATGTCGGTTATTACATGAGCCAGCAGACTGGTGACGCCATCCATTCTCCGAAGAACTGTTTGCCCGGCAGCGGATGGGAACCGGTAAGCGCAGGTCGGTCAGAGATCGCTTTGCCTGATGGAAAACATGCGCTGGTGAATTCGTACCTGATCGAAAAAGGCCTTGATCGGGAACTCGTGCTGTACTGGTATCAATCGCACGGGCGAATCATCGCGAGCGAGTACTGGGCCAAGGTATACATGGTTCGGGACGCACTCAAGTTGAATCGCACAGATTCAGCGCTGGTTCGCGTCGTAACACCATTGGGGCGCAATAGTCCACAAATCGCGCAAGCACGAGCGATTGCATTCGCAGAGCAAGCTTTGGTTCCGCTTAACCGTTTGATTCCGAACTGAAGAGGCGGAAACGATTGAGCACGCTTGATCCAATGTCGCAAACAACTACCACTTTTCCTGCAGAGCCAAGCGATGCCATGCTTGCTCGAACGGCCCGCGGAAAGTTGGTGGCGGCTGCATCGACGATATGGGACCATGTGCTCGGTCGAAAGATGAGTCTGCGGCTCGAGCGAATCATTCTCCCGACCCTTCGTTGGAATCAGGAAGTGTACGCGACATGGTTGATGAAGTATGTGAATGAAACCACTCGCTGGCTGGACGCGGGCTGTGGTCACCGGCTACTGCCGCCCGATTTCGAAATCCTGGAGCGCTCACTGATTCACAAGGCAAGACTGGCGATTGGTATCGATGTTGACGCGTGCTCCCTCAAATCGCACAAGACCCTGCCAAGCCGGCTTTGCGGGTCTCTCGATTCATTGCCATTTCCGGATGGTGCCTTCGATTTAGTGACTTGTAATATGGTCGTCGAGCATTTGCCAGATCCGGCGAACACCTTCCGCGAACTGGGACGCGTTCTCCGTCCCGGTGGGGTGTTGTTGGTTCACACACCAAATGTCTGGAACTACGCCGTCAGCATGGCGAGAGTGATTAAAGCAGTTGTGCCTCGCAAATTAGTGTTGAAACTGATCAACTGGTCCGAAGAACGCAAGACAGAGGACATTTTCCCGACTTTTTATCGGGCAAATTCTCGAACCGCGATCAGAAGGCAGCTGGGCCACATTGGTTTCGATTGTGAACGGTGCGAAATGCTGGTGGGACCACAGCCTATTCTTCGTTCTCTGGCACCCGTTGCTCTCTGCGAGCTCCTCCTGATGAGAGCAACCATGCTTCGTCCGCTGACACCCTTCGCAACCACGATGCTTATCAGCTTCAGGCGCCAAGAAGCTGCAGGCTGTTAGTCAACAATTTTTCCGGCAACCTGATGTCGCGAATTCTTTCAAACGATTCGTTTGCGGGTACCGAGGCATTGACTGGTCGGCTCGCCAGCGCTTCGACGATTGCGGACAGCGCTGCGAGCGGTAACGGAGCTAGACCCGCTCCGTCCAGCTCATCTTTCGCGTTTTTCTGGTTAATTTTGTTCTTTCTGGTTTATTGCGCTCGTCCCGAAGACTGGATCCCTGGGCTGGCCGTGATTCCGCTGGCGAAAATCGCCGGCGTTTTCTGTCTGCTCTCATTCGTCGCGACGCTTGGCCGCGCTCGTCCGAAATTGCCGCGGGAAATGATCTATCTGATTCTGTTGGTTACTCAGCTGTGGCTAACCGTTCCCATGTCGCCAGTTTGGCGTGGTGGCGCATTCACGATCACGCTCGATTTCTCAAAAGTATTGCTGATCATGTTCGTGATGACCGCGACCGTGACTACCATGAGGAGACTGCGCCAACTCATCTTCGTGCAGACCGCGTGCGTGGCGGTTGTGGCTGCGGTAACGTTGATTAAAGGCCAGCTTCTTCTCGGGCGTCTAACTGGTGCCATCAACGGCATCTATGCTAATCCCAATGAGCTTGCTCTCACTTTGATCTTCGTTCTTCCCCTGGCTCTGGCATTTCTGCTTAGAGCAAAAGGCATTTTGCGCAAAGTGATCGGGACCGCAGCGGTACTGGTACTCGTGTATGTGACCGTGCTGACAGGCTCCCGCGCCGGACTCATTGCGCTGATCGTGAGCGGCGGCGTTTGCCTCTGGGAGTTTGGCGTTCGCGGGCGTCGTCCGGGTTTGGTTGTGGTCGCCGGTGGGCTCGGCTTGGCCATGGTCGTTTCGGCTGGCAGTACGGTGACCGACCGTTTCAAAGCGATGTTCAGCGATGAACAGCCGACCAACGAAGCCGAGCGCGCTGCTTACGGCTCCGCCAAGCAACGCCAGGATCTTTTCTGGAAAAGCCTGGCAGTGACGGCCGAGCATCCGCTATTTGGCGTAGGACCGGGGAATTTCAATTCCATCTCCGGCAACTGGCATGACCAGCACAATTCCTACACACAGATGAGTTCGGAGGGAGGAGTTCCGGCTCTGGCGCTTTATTTGCTAATTCTCTGGCGCGCATTTGCAAATCTGCGTCAGACTCGAAGATCCGCACTGCCAGGATCGGACGAAGCCTTGTTCGCCGGGGCGCTGCGGGGGAGTCTGGGTGGTTACGTCATCGGGTCGTTTTTCGCCGCGGTAGCATATCACTTCTTTCCTTATTTCTTAGTGGGCTACACGAGCGCCCTAGCCATGATCACCACACAGGACGAATCCGTCGCGGAAGAAGAAGCCCTCGGCCAGGAAAATCAACATCATGTCGTTTCACTTGCCTACTGAAATCCGGTCCATTATTCGTTGTTCAGATTGTCAGGCCGATCTGGACGAGAACACCTCGGGCCTGATTTGCCCGGGTTGCGCGGCGAAGTTTCCACGCGTAAACGGCGTGTTGCGCTTCGTAGACGCAGAGAAATATGGCGTCAGCTTCGGATACCAATGGACCACATACGCCCGGACGCAGCTGGACGATGCGAAAAGCCACGAATCGGAAACCGACTTTCGCAATCGCACCGGTTGGGGCCCCGAAGATCTTCGCGGCAAACTGGTGCTCGATGTGGGCTGCGGAATGGGACGCTTTGCCGACATCGCCAGCCGCTGGGGCGCTCGCGTGGTGGGAATCGATTTGAGCGCGGCAGCGGAGGTCGCGGCAAAGAACCTTGCTGATCGCCAAAACACAACCATTTTTCAGGCCGACATATTCTCGCTACCGTTTGCACCCGAGAGCTTCGACTACATTTATAGCCTTGGTGTTCTTCACCACACGCCGAACTGCGAACGCGCGTTTAAAGTGCTGCCCAAGCTGCTAAAACCCGGTGGAAGCATCGCGATCTGGCTCTACAGTGGATACAACAAGTGGTACCGATTCAGCGATCTGTACCGGAGAGTCACTCATCGAATCCCACGAAAGTCTCTGCGTACTCTCTGCCATGTTGCGGTGCCTCTTTATTACGTTCATTCGGCGCTTCGACGAGTGCCGGTTGCAGGCCGTCCCGCGAGCGCATTGCTTTATCAGTTGCTGCCCGTTTCTTTGCATCCGAATGCCGAAATGCGGGTACTCGATACGTTCGACTGGTACTCGCCCAGCTATCAATCGAAGCACACCTATGAAGAGGTTTTTCGCTGGTTTGAGAGTTGCGGCCTGGAATCGCTTCGGGTTCTGAACGAGTCGGTCTCGGTTCGCGGTGTGCGGCCTGTCGGGGGCAAAGCGAGGCATGCACGCGAAGAAATCTCTCTGGCATCTCAGGCTTCGTAGTTCATAAGGCAATGACGCAGCGAAAACACGCGCCGGTGTTTGTGATTGGTTGCCACCGCTCGGGAACCAATCTTCTCTACGACACACTCCTGTCCTCAGGAGGGTTTGCGGTTTATCGCGCGTCGTCCACGGTCTACGAGACATTGCTTCCGCACTTCGGCAGCTTCTCTGTCACCAGAAACCGGGAGAAGCTGATGCAGGCATGGTGCCGCAGCAAGCCGTTTCGGCGCTCTGGCCTGAATCCCGAACTGGTTCGGGACAAGGTGCTAAACCAATGCCGCAGCGGCGGAGATTTCCTGCGGATCGTGATGGAAGAGATTGCACGCAAGGAAAACGCCTCGCGCTGGGCGGTCTACAACCCCGACAACGCCCTGTATATTCCGGCCATCAAGCGCGATCTGCCGGATGCTTTGTTCGTACACATCATTCGCGATGGGCGAGATGTATCGTTGTCGCTGACGAAGATGCAGGGGCTCCGTCCGTTTCGCTGGGATCGCGCGCGCCATTTGTTTGCGACCGCGTTGTACTGGGAATGGATGGTCAAGAAGGGGCGAACTTACGGACGGATGTTTCCGGGAGATTATCTGGAAGTGCATTACGAGGATCTGGTGCGGCGTCCCCACGCGACGCTTGAGACCCTGGGAAACTTTCTGGACCACGACCTAGACCTGGATCGAATCCAAAGCGCCGGCGTTGGGAGCGTCCGGAAGCCCAATAGCACTTTCGCAAGCGAAGCGCGCGAAGATTTCAATCCGGTGAATCGCTGGAGAGAAAAGCTCTCGCAGCGCGAAATTTCAATGCTGGAAACGCTGATCGGAGATTGCCTGGAGGAGTTGTCTTACCCGTTGACGAGTGATCGCAGCAGTATTGGTTTCGACCCCAGAGTTAATCTGATGCGGATTCTTTACCCCAACTACTTCAGCACCAAGTTATGGCTGAAGACGCACACGCCGCTGGGCCGCCTGGCCAGCATCGATGTTCTGGAAGTGCGCGAATCACACGAACCGGCAGTTGCTCAAGTCTCACAACCATGATCAGCAATCTATACCTACTCGGCGGACGACAGAAAAAATACGCTTTGCTGACCCCATAATCGCTCGATCAAATTCAAAACATCCGGAGTCATCTTTGGCAAACCTCGACAAACTGCGCGGCACGCTTCCCTGGATGCCGGCCTACGGCTGGCAATGGCTCTCACGCAGCGTACGGCGAGTGCGACCACACCACCTGATCATCAGCCTTGCCGACCATTTTGAGCCGGCGATTTTGCCTGAAACCGGCGGTGAGCGGGCCGCGCGGCGCCTCCAGGAGCAGCGTCTGGAAAGCTGGTGCAACCGCTATCCCCATGCGGTAGCCGACTGGCCGGACCACGACGGGCGGTCTTTTCGCCACACTTATTTCTATCCGGCCGAGCAATATGACAAAGGCTTGCTTGACGTTCTCGCGGACCACTGCCGCGACGGCTGGGGCGAGATCGAAATCCATCTTCACCACGGCGTCAAGGGCTCCGACACTCCGGAGCGCACACGCAAGATTCTTGAGCAGTTTCGCGACGCGCTGGTGCGCCACGGCTGCCTTTCCGAAATGGATGGCCAGGGCGGTCCGCGCTACGCATTCGTACACGGTAACTTCGCACTGGCCAATTCGCGACAGGGACTTTATTGCGGGGTGGATTCGGAGATACAGATTCTGGCTGAGACGGGTTGTTTTGCCGACTTCACTCTGCCTTCAGCTCCCAATCCCTCGCAGATTGCGAAGATCAATGCACTCTATGAATGCACTTGGCCGCTGACGCGGCGCGCGGCGCACCGCGAGGGACGCGATCTGCGCGCGGGGCGTTATTCGCCGGTGTTTCCGCTGATTATCCAGGGTCCGCTGATGCTGGATTTCTCCATGAACAGCCATCATTGGCCGTTGCCAACGGTGGAGAACTCGGCGTTGACGTCACTGAATCCTCCGAGCATGGCGCGGCTGCGGCTGTGGATGAAGGCGGGCATTACGGTGGAAGGGTGTCCAGATTGGCTGTTCATCAAGCTGCATTGTCATGGCATGGATCCACGCGATGAGCAGGCGATGCTGGGCGAACCGCTGCGCCGCTTTCTGCGCAACCTGCGCGACGATTCGTGCAAGGGACAAAAGTATCGATATCACTTTGTCACCGCGCGCGAGATGGCCAATATGGTTCTGGCGGCGTGTGACGGATGCGAAGGCAATCCGAATGAATACCGCGATTACCGGCTGCGATTGATCTCAAGGAGCAAATCGGAAGTGAAGGGCGAGGATGTCTGCACCGTCCAGGCATCGAAGGCAGATTACGGTCGCTCTCATGAGCCTACTTTTTTGACGGCGAGTTATTCCCGGGGGGTTAATGAACGCCCAAACTGTTGAGATCCCCGCCGAGCAGATCCAGCTGCAATGCTTACGTTGCTCCACTCCGACCAGGTTAGAGGAGGGCCGGATGCGATGTCCCGCGTGCGGCGCCAGCTGGCCAATCGAGAAAGGCATTCCCCGCTTTTTCCAGCCTGACTATTACTGGGGAGAGGTGAACCAGGAGCAGGCATCCGACTTGCTGACGGAAGCAACAACTCTCGGATGGCGCAACGCCGTCCAAGGCCGCTTTCGGAACCAACCGGAAATGGTGGCGTCCCTTCTCGATTGCCAGCGAGCCTCTTGGTTGCCCTTGCTTGCCTTAGCTTCGAACAGCGTCGCACTCGATATCGGAAGTGGTTACGGTGCCATTACCCACGCGCTCGCCGCTGCTGTGGGCCACGTCTGTTCGGTTGAGGCCGTGCCTGAACGCGTGGAATTCTCCCGCATTCGATTCGAGCAGGAGGGCGTCTGCAATGTCCAGCTGATCCAAGCATCTGCCCTTGAGATGCCGTTCCCAGACAGGTCATTTGACCTAATCGTCGTTAACGGCGTCCTCGAGTGGGTGGGCGAGTTCGCCAGGGTGGGCGACCCTCGCCGCGTGCAACTCGATTTCTTGAAGAGCGTTTGTCGCCTGCTCAAAGATGACGGCAGGCTTGTTATTGGTATTGAAAACCGCCTTAGCAGAGGAAGTTTTCGAGGCGGGTTGGACCACTCCGGGGTCGCCTATACGAACTTAATGCCGCGCTGGTTGGCGAGTTGGTACTTGAGAAGGAAGGTCGAGCCCCACCACCGGATGAGTCTGAATGCAGAGAGGCAATATCGAACTTACACGTATACCGAGCGCGGCTACAGGAAGCTATTGGCCGAGAGCGGCTTTCGCGCCTCGGATTTCTATTGGGCCGACCCTGGTTACAACCAACCTCACGCCATGGTTCCATTAACGGGACATTTCGTCCGACGACACTGCGGGAGAAAGCAGGACGGGCTCCAGTATCGACGGCACGGATGGCGTCGATTGGCCGCGGCGGTAGCGGAGCTGGCGATGCCATTGGTTGCGCCGGAGTTTGTCATCTTTGCCGCGAAGGTCCCATCCGGGGATGGTCATGGCCCGGCGTCCAGGATTTCCGAGCTTGTTCCCGAACTGGCTGGTGCCAAACCTTCTTGCTCCCTTTATACCGCCCCATTCTCTCACCGGAGCGCTGTCTGGGCCTTCGATTCCGGGGCAAATCAGCCGCGCATGATAGTTAAGGTTTCGGACGGCAGCGCGGCCGGCTCGAAGGCGGTTGCCGCAGAGTTCTCAGGTTTATCTCTGGTGGCATCGCGGCTCGCGGCGGCTGGTGACGTCGGTTTTGCAGTGCCCCAGCCTGGGCGCTGCTGGAAGAATGGAAGATTGACTCTTGCGACGGAGGCCGCGGTGCGTGGGAGCACAATCGCCGCGCGTTTTGCGGGATGTCCCTTCCGAGCGTTCAGCCGGCTTGGGGAGCAGCTTTCGCAATGCATCGGAATTTCGACGCGCATAGCAAAGCTGTTGCGTGGGGAGGCTGCCGTGGAGTTAGTCGGTGACGATGATCGGCGAATTCCGGGAGGTTTTGAAGGGTCAGACGGCGATTTGCGCTTGCTAACGGAGGTCAATCAACGTCGTCGTTGCCGCGACCTCAGCTGGGTGCAGCACGGTGACTATACGATTGAAAACATTCTATTCGACTCGTCTTCACAAAGCATTGGCATCGTGGATTGGGAGCACATGGTTCGTGGCGTGATGCCGCTATACGACGTGTTCAGCCTGCTGATCTCCGCGCTGTATCTGGCGGCCCGCTGGGGAGAGCCTGCAGCAGAAACCCTTCAGCGGCCCTTCGAAGAGGCGTTTTTCGGGAAAGGAACGTGGGCGGAAATGTATTTGGCGCTGCTAATGAGCGCCAGCCAACAGCTGGAGACGGATCCGCTGGAAGTTTGGGGGGAGTTTGTCGAGTTCCTGATTCTGCGGACTAATCTGTACGGCCGAAAGTCCCGGGAGATGGAAAGAGAACACAGCCTCTTCCTCGCTACCGCTGTCAGCCGTCGGCAGGATTTCGTGATGTTTCGGAAGTAGCAGGATTTTCTTTGCAGTCCCGAATCGTGAAATGAGCCGCAGAATACACGCACTAAGGAACGTCGGCACCAGTTGGCTAGGCCTCGCCACCAATTTCTTGGTTGGCTTCTTTTTGTCGCCGTTCATTCTGCACCGGATCGGCGATGACGCGTTTGGGTTGTGGGTTTTGGTCTTCGCGCTGACGGGTTATTACGGTCTGTTCGATTTCGGCATTCGGTCGTCGATTATCCGCTACGTGGCGCAATACCAGGCCACCGGCGACAGCGACCGACTCAACTGCTTTATCAACACCAGCCTGTTGTCGTATGGCGCGATCGGGTTGCTGCTGCTGACAGTGACCATCGCCGGATCGTTTTATGTGGATTCGATATTTCGCATTCCGGCCAGCCTGCACGCGACGGCGAAGATTGTGTTTCTGATTGTGGGAGCGACGGTGTCTCTGGGCTTTCCACTCGGCGTCTTTGGGGGGGCGTTGGAGGGTCTGCAGAAATTCAACTGGCTGAGCCTGACGCAGGTCAGCTGCAATCTGGTGCGGACGCTGTTGATCGTGGTTGCTCTCACTCACGGCGGCAGGTTGCTGGCGATCGCGTTGATCACCGTGGTTCTGAATACATCGGCGTACCTGGTCTATTTCGCGGTGGTGCGACGCATGATCTCGCTGCGGCTGGGATGGGAGTACATAGACCGCGAATCGTTCCAGCACATGGCAAGCTTTGGGTCGATTACGTTTATTGCCATTATTGCCTTCCAACTGCGGTTTTACAGCGACGCGACGGTGATCGGGATTTTTATCGGGTCGGCGGCGATCACCTATTTTTCCATTGGTTCGAAGCTGGTGAGCTATTCCTCGAACGTGACCCAGAGCATGTCGCAGATTTTTACGCCCATGTCGAGCGAGTTCAACGCCACCGGGGACACGGAACGGCTGCGACGGGTGTTCATCATGGGCAATCGCGCTTGCGCGCTGCTGGTATTCCCGATTTGCGCGGCGCTGCTGATTCTGGGCAGATCGGTGATTGAAGTTTGGGTGGGCGCGAAGTATGTGCCCATAGGCTACGCGGTGCTGGCGTGGTTCGCCATTGGCGATTGCACGGAGATGGCGCAATCGGCCTCGCCAAAAGTCCTATACGGCATGGCAAGACACCGTACCATGGCCCTGGTGCGGCTTACGGAAGGTGTGGTCAATCTGATCCTGAGCATTGTTCTGCTCCGCCGCTACGGAGTGGTGGGCGTGGCCATCGGCACGGTGGTGCCGCAACTATGCACCAATCTGCTGTTCATGCCGGAGCATCTTTGCCGCATATTGGGCGTGCGGTTGCGAACGTTTTTGACCGATGCCTATCTGGCTCCGTTGCTGCTCACGCTGCCCATGGCCGCACTGCTGCTGGTGATGCAGCGCTTCTTGCATCCGCGCAATTATCTGGAACTGCTGGCGCAGGTGCTGGCGGGCGTAGCGGTGTATGGCGCTGGAGTGTTGTGGTTCCTGCTGACGCGCGAACAGATGGGAGTGCAGCTGCGGGCGAAATTTCGCGAGTACCGGCAGTACGCTACCGGCGCGGTCAACCTGATGACGGGAGCAGCATGACAGCGGCGACAGCACGACCTGGACTCATCGATGGCACGCAGAGCGGCTACGCGGTTCTGCACGAATTTCCCGCGCCAGAAAAGGAGCTGGCGTGGCGGGATTGCCTGGATCGCGTGGAATGTCCGGCACACTACAACGCGCCGGAATATTTCCGCGAGACTAGCCTGGCTTGCGAAAGGCGTTTTGCTGTACTGGCCGTGCAGCAGGGAAGAGTTGCAGGCGTCCTTACGGGTGGATACGAAGGCACTCACGCCACCTGCGGATATACCTCGCGACCACAAGTTTGCGTGGATGAAACTCTTGATCAAGCGGAGCGAGACGAGGCAGTAGCCTCCCTCGCGCGCGGGTTGCTGTCGGAAGCTCGTGGCGCTGAACTGGTGAGCATGTATAGCTGGCAGCCACTCGCAGTCCTTGAGACGCAGGGATTTCGTTGCCGCACCGTTGAAGGCACGGTGATCCTCGATCTGACGCAGGGACCGGGGGAGCTTTTCCGAGAACTCAACAAAAAGCGGCGCAACTGCATTCGCGCGGCACAACGTAATACCGATATGGAGATAGTCGAACCCACTGGCCAAAAAGACATCGACGCGTTCTACAGTGTTTATTCAGCCTGGCACAGCGGCTCGCGCAAGAAAATTGACGGCGATAAGCTGCCGGCTGAACTTTTTCACCAGAGATTCCAGCTCACCGATAACTTCCGGATTTTTCTGGCGCGCTTGTCCGGCCAAGTCATCGCCGGCATCACGCTGCGCTTTTTTCCCGGCGGGCTGGTTGAGTACGCCAACAATAGTTCGCTTGAGCAGCATCTGTGGCTGCGTCCCAACGACCTGTTGCTGTGGCGGGCGATCGAGTGGGCTTGCGCTGCGGGATTTGAGCGGTTTTCACTGGGCGGGGCGCATCGTTTTTTACGCGAATTTGGCGGCAGTCTGACTCCGATCTACCGTTACCGGCTGGACCGGACGCTGGGGCGGCGCCACGATCTGCGCGAGCAGATTGTTGATCGGGGACGAGGAGCGTTGCGCACGATGCCGAAGCCGGTGGAGAAGGCTGTCCGCAGGATTCTGGGAAAGGCATAGCAGCGATGGAAGAATCCAGTGTGATGATGAGCAAACGGCTGGCAAAAAACGCGCTGCTGGCGACGGGGGCACTGCGGTGGGCGGGGTCGGTGTCGCGGCCGGGGATTGTGATCCTGCTGTACCACTCGGTGTTTGAAGGAGCGGACTCGCATGCGAACACGCTGGACATGGGGCATCCCGCGGAGCTTTTCCGGCAGCAGATGGAGATCATTGCGCGGCGGTACGACCCGGTGAATTTGAACGATGTGCCGCTGTTTCTTTCGGGCGAGAAGCGCATGCCACGACGGCCGGTGGCGGTGACGTTTGACGATGGTTACGCCAACAACTTTGAAGTGGCGACGCCGATTCTGGATCACTACGGAATTCCGGCGGTGTTTTACGTGACCACGGGATGCATTGACCGCAACCAACTGCCTTGGATCGCGCGGGTGCGGAGGGCATTCCGGACGACCGGGCGTCCGGTGTGGAATGCGCCGTACGGCAGGGTGTTTTCGCTGGCGACGCGGGAGCTGCGGGAGACGGCGCGACTGGCGGCGTGCGAGTACTGCGCGCAACTGGCGGGAGCGCCGCAGGAGCGGGCGATTGAAGGCATTGAGCTGGCGCTGGATATCGATCGTCAGAACACGAAAGATGTCCCGATGCTCAGTTGGGACCAGTTGAGGCGTATGGTACACAACGGGCACATTGTGGGATCGCATACGGTAAGCCATCCGAACCTGGCGCACGTGGCGCGTGCGGATTTGATGAACGAGCTGGTGGAATCGAAGCGCAAGCTGGAGCAGGAGCTGGGAGTGGCGACGGTGCACTTTGCGTATCCGAACCCGATTTTGACGCCGCATTGGACGTCAGGGACGATCTATGCCCTGCGGCAGGCGGGGTACCAGACGGCGGTGATTGCGACGCCGGGGATTGTGCGGCAGACGGGCGATCCGCTGTGCATGCCGCGGGTAGCGTCGTCGCGGAAGCTAGATGCGTTTCGGTGGAATTTGGAGTGTGTGTTTCTAGGGCGGCGGACGATGTCGTAGTGAGTGGGGAAATGTTCGTGTCGGAATTGCACATTCGCGTTTATCAAAAATTGGAGGAACTGGAGGAGTTGCGTCCGGCGTGGGATGAGCTGCTGGCGGAGTTTTCCGGAGCGTCGACGTTTTCCACGTGGGAGTGGCTGGCGCCGTGGTGGCGCGCGTTTGGCGAGCGGCGCGAACTGATGGCGCTGGCATTTTTTGAGGGATCGCGGCTGGTGGGGCTGGCTCCGCTGGAGGTGGAAAAGCGGCGGGTGGCGCCGGGTTTGACGTTGCATGTGCTGAGGCTTTGGGGGGATGGCAGCGGGGACTCGGACAATCTGGATTGTCCGGCGCGGGCGGGTTATGAGGCGCGGCTGGCGAGGGGGTTGGTGGAGTATCTGCAGGCGAACCAGACGCGGTGGGATTTCTGCGAGCTGAACACCGTGCCACAGGATTCGGCGGTAGGGAATTGCCTGGTGGAGCTGCTGAGTGAGTGGAAGTGGACGGGGTTTCGGCGGGAGCGCGCGGCGTTGGCGATTTCGTTGCCGGAGACGTGGGAAGGGTATTTGGCGAAGATTTCGGCAAAGGAGCGCGGAAAGATTGCGTACTACGGGAACCGGCTGGGGAAAAAGTATCGCGCGCATTTCTACAAATGCGAGGGCCGGGCCAATCTGCCTCGCTCGCTGCACGCGCTATTTAATTTGCACCAGCAACGGTGGCAGTCGGTGGGGAAGCCGGGAAGTTTCCGGTCAGTGGCGCGGCGAAAGTTTTATGGGGAGTTGAGCGGGTTGCTGGTTGAACGGAAGCGGCTGGAGTTCTGGCTGCTGGAACTAGACGGGAAACCTGCGGCGGCACAATTTGGATTTCGTTATGGCGAGGCGGTTTCGCAATTGCAGGAGGGGTACGATCCAGCGTATGCAGCGGAGAGCGTTGGCTATGTGTTGCGGGCGCATGTTATCCGGCGGTTAATTGCTGACGGTGTGAGGCGCTACGACTTTTTGGCGGGAGAAGATGCGTCGAAGTTGCGGTGGGGGGCGCGGCGGGGAAGTTATCTCGATTTTCATTTTGCGCAGCCGAACACGCCGGGCAGCGTGTATCTGCAGATGGTCAACGGAGCGGGGAAGAGCAAAGAATGGCTGCGCGCGCACTTGCCGCACCACGCATGGCAGTTGCTGCACCAGGTGAACCGAAGGCTTCGCGTCAATGAACCCAGACTCATCAATTCGTGAGAAAACGGAAAATCCGATGAAGGAACAAGCAGAGGAAGTTGCCACGGTGGAGCGTGCGGCGGCGATGCCGGTGTGGGAGCAGATTTGGGCGACCATCGACGAGCAGTGCCGGGAATTTTCGTCGCCGGCGGCGGGGAATGATCCGCTGCCGTGGCTGGATCCGTTCCTGCGGAACTATGACTGGCGGCCGTATGAGGCTGCGGATCGGGCGGGGGCGAAGACGAGTTCCCGGAATGTTTCGGGCGGAACGAACGGAACGCCTCTGCGCGTTGGGAACGGCGTGGGTAAGGGTCATGCGGCGGAGGGATCACGCGCCATCGAAGCTGCGATTCAGGCCGCGCAACCGGCGCAAGCGGCAAGGGCTGCGGTCGGGACGGTTCCGGCGCACCGTCCTGGGCGGGCGAAAAAGCATTCAAGGATTCTGAGGGTGCCGGTGCGCGTGTGGCAGTCTGTGCAGTATGGGATGCTGCGCTGGGCGTATCCGCGGGACCCGGACCATCTTTCGGGCAATGCGTACCAGAACCGGAGCAAGATGGAAGCGTTGCTGGGCGCGGACGTGTTCGAGCGGTTGCGCGACAAAATAGTGATCGACTTTGGCTGTGGATATGGCGATCAGACGATCGAGATCGCGAGACGGGGAGCGAAGCTGGCCATCGGGCTGGATATTCGCGAGGAAGTTCTCGGCAATGCGCGAGAAAAGGCCGTGGGCGATCCGAGGGTGGTGTTTATGACGCCGGAGCGGTGTCCGCAGCGGGCGGCGGATTATGTGATTTCGCTCGACAGCTTTGAGCACTTTGCTAATCCGGCGATGATGCTGGAGCAGATGTACACGCTGCTTGGTCCGGGTGGCGTGCTGCTCAGCTCGTTTGGGCCACCGTGGCGGCATCCGCTGGGAGGACACACGTTTTCAGTGTTTCCTTGGGCGCATCTGCTGATGAACCAAGGCTCTCTCTGCCGTTGGTACAACCGGACGCTGAACAAGACCAATGGCCGGGAGATCATGCGGTTTGAAGAAGTGAGCGGCGGACTGAATCGCATGACAATCGCCAGATTTCGAGCGCTGGTCGCGGCGAGCCGTTTTTCGGAGGCTTCGGTGACGCCGGTTCCAATCCGGAAATTACGCTACTTTCACAACCCGCTCACGCGGGAGTTTACCACCGCGGTGATGAAGTGCGAGCTGAAGAAGTGACAGTGGAGCCGCGAAGTGATTCGATGGTTGGAGTGAAGTAATCTTGCGCACCCGGCCGGAGCGGATTTCCACAGCGCTGGCTAACTCAAACAAAGCAATGCGTTATGAAAAAGCAAAAGTTATTCGCCGTCACGGCCACCAGATTGCCATGACATGTCTGGATGAGGGTGCGCTTAGTGTGCGCTCGAATTCAATTTTAACTGCCGCGAAGGGGAAGACAGTCATGAAGAAGCTCGTAGTTCTTGGAGCTCTAATGTTTCTTTCGGCAATGGCGTTTGCTGGAAGTGTGAGCGTCAATTTCACCGACCCAGGTTACACGGTGGTAACGACGCAATATTTGGCGACGGACGGAGTGACCTTCAGCAATGCGCTGGAGTTGACGACCGGCGACGGAGACGTGGGTCCAGGGATGGACTACCCGCTGCCGCCGAACGGTACAAACGTGCTGACCAACGATCCGGCGGACCCGCTGACGATGAGCATGACGGGGACGTTTACGGGGCAGGGCGCGCTGGCGGGGAATTATGTGTACT
>DASVWZ010000250.1:0-2553 GCA_036392935.1 Terriglobales bacterium
GGCAATGAGATGGACGTGCCAGTTGCGAGAAAAATTGGACGCCCAGTGAATGGCCAATATTTCAGCAATTTAGATGTGCAAAAGATTGGTACACCTCGGATTGTCGGGGGGAAATGAGTGCTATCGCGATTTTTCGCTAACTACGGTTGTGCGCGTCGCTGAAAACAAGAGCGGCGTGCTTTGAAACCATGCGTTTACAGTCAGAACCCTTAGTTTTTGATGCGGTTTGGATCAGTGTGACTTTTTTGACCAAAGGAATACGGTGAACAAGAAAAACACGAAGGCGTAGATCATGCAGACAGTTTGAAGGCGGCGCAACGTTGGGTTTTTCGACGTTCCAATCCACATGGATACGACGCCGACCATCATTGGCGAAAACGCGAGCAACTGTACCCATATGGGCCAAGTCTCAGGATTGCTCATGTGACGGCCTCAGCCGCATCATGCTCCAACAGACCATCAATTCATCCAGTGTCTGGACATTGGTCAGCTAACCCAGCTTTACCCTTAGGGAAGCTTTCCGAACCCCCATGAGGCGTTGTGAGTGTAATTGATTCCATAACAATGTCGGCTCCGACGCCCGAGTAAGCTTGGTGGTGGCAACCAACCAAGGCCCGGGAGAAAGGAGCCGAACGATGATGATTATAGGAGCGGATTACCATCCGGGCTTCCAGCAAATTGCGTTTGTGGATACGGAGACTGGGGAGCTACAAGAGCGTCGCCTGGAGCATCGCGAGATAGCAGAGAAGTTCTACCGTGAACTGGCCGCCCAGGAGACCAGAGTGCGCGTAGGAATGGAAGCGAGTGGGCACTCTCGCTGGTTTGAACGATTGCTGGCGGAGTTGCAGTTTGAGCTCTGGATCGGCGATGCGGCGGAGATCCGAACCAAGCGAGTGCGCAAGCAGAAGACGGATCGTCAGGATGCGGAACTGATTTTGCGTTTGCTGCTAGAAGATCGCTTTCCGCGGGTCTGGGTGCCGAGCTGGGAGAATCGCGATCTGCGGCAACTGCTCTGGCATCGTCACCGCATGGTGCAGGCGCGGACGCGGATCATGAACCAGTTGCAAGCGGTGGCGCTGAATGAAGGAGTGCGTTGCAAGAAGCGGCTGTGGCGGGATGCGGGACGAGAGCAACTGGAGTCGTTTCACTTAGCGCCATGGGCGAGCCGGCGACGACACGATCTGCTGGAGTTGCTGGACCGACTGACGCCAACGATCGCCGAGTTGACGCAGGCCATCGAGCAGGAGGCGGAAAAGTGTCCCGCAGCGCAACAGTTGCGGACGCATCCTGGAGTGGGGGCGCTGACCGCGCTGGCCTTCGTGCTGATCATTGGCCGAGCGGATCGGTTTGAGTGTGGTAAGCAGATCGCGAGCTACCTCGGCTTGGTGCCGTCGGAAGAGTCCAGCGGACAGCGGCGACGCCTGGGACATATCACGAAACAAGGCAACTCGCTGCTGCGTTTTCTGCTGGTTGAAGCGGCCCAGGTCACGGTGCGCAGCGATCAAGGATGGCGCAACCGGTATTTTCACCTGGTGCTGCGGCGGGGACGGAAGATCGCCAAGGTCGCTATGGCTCGGAGATTGGCGGTACGTCTGTACTGGATGTGGCGCAAGAAATGGGACTACGAGCAGTTGAAAAAGTTCGGTTCGCACGCGGGAGTGCCCGGAAATCCCGATGGTGTGTAGTCCAGCACCGAGTAATTGATTGGGTATCCCGCTCCCCTTCACCGGGGAGTTCGAAGTAGTAATCATGATCGAACCTGTGACCGAAGAGATGGATGGGTCGGACTGAGTTCCTGACCTGAAACTGATTACGAGCGAGCCTTGGTTGGAAAGGCCGGACCTTCAACTAGAGCGAAATGGCGCGCTTTTCGAAAGTGCACGGGCTAGTGCGCCCCAAACGTGCTTGACACTGCCGACATTGTTAGAGACGGGATATTTCAAATCTTAGGGATTTCCCTAGTGGCAAGGTGCCGAGCATTGCCTTTGAATAATTGTGAGCGACGTTCTCCCTTTGCGGTGGCGCAGAAGACTACAGTGTCTCGACTAAATCCATGCTCGCTTTTTGCTAATCCGATCCTCTCGATGCTGCTCTTCCTCGCAGCGGTGCCTCTGGCCGCCCAGAATGTCAAGGTCGACTACGATAAATCAGTCGATTTCTCGAGATTCAAGACCTATGCGTGGGTGAAGGGGATACCGTTCGCTGACTATCTCATGGATCTTAATATTCTTGGAATCGTAGACCATGAACTGGCGGGGCACGGATTAAGTCAGGTGGATCCCAATATCGCTGACCTTCTCGTTGCCTACCACATCGCGGCCACCGCCGATGTGAACGTCAGCAGTCTGCACGATCCTACTTATGCTCCCAATGGTGGGGTAGCTCCTTTGGGCGAAACGATGTGGACAACGCCCTCCACGGTTGGTTCGGTTGGCCGCCTGATCAAGAAAGGATCGCTTGGCGTCGAGATGGTTGATCGCGAAAAGAAACAATTAGTTTGGGCAGGCGTAGCGACCGGAAAGGCAAAAGAGAAGCGAACCGACAAGTTGAAAC
>DASVWZ010000251.1:0-1751 GCA_036392935.1 Terriglobales bacterium
GGCAGCGCCGCGGGGCAGTTGGTTGCGGACGATGCAGAACCTGCTGACACCACTTTGGAAACGGCTGGGGGATGGCTGCCACCCCAACCGTGAGACCGGTTTCGAAGTGGAAGCTGCCGGTTTCGAGACCGTTAACTACGAGAAGATCACCGCTCCGACCTTCATAGCCAGTCCCCAAATTGTAGGTATAGCGACAAAAGCTGCCTCACGAAACTATATAGGTGCGCATAAATAATTCGACATAATCGGCACAATGAGTAATGATGGGCGATATGCGCCCAACATTTGCAGAGGGAAACAAGACCGCCATCTCAAAGCTGCTAGAAGTTCGACGCCAAGCACAGAAGGATAAGGAGCCCCGAGTGGTCCTGCGCATCCAAGGGATTCTGATGAGCTTGGATGGGCAAACAACGGGAGAAATAGCCAATCACCTGAAGGTGCATCGCAGTACCGTTCCGCTGTGGATCGATCACTGGAATCGGCACGGCCAGAAGGGCATGTGGGAGGGCCATCGTAGCGGACGGCCCCGCGGTTTGAGCCCGGCAGAGCGAGAGACGCTGTGCGACATTTTAGATAGCGGGCCGGCGGCTTACGATTTGGAAACAGGGATTTGGACCAGTCCGCTGGTGTGCCAAGTCATCGAAGAGGAATTCGGACAAAAATATCACCCCGGGCATGTGCGCAAGCTGCTGCAGCAGTTGGGCTACTCGGTGCAACGCCCCACCACTCGGCTGGTTCAGGCCGATGTCAGGCAGCAGCGCAAATGGGTGCGCTACACGTACCCGAATCTAAAAAAAACGCCAAAAGCGAGGGCGCGGTGATCGTTTTCGAAGATGAGGCTTCGTTTCGTCAGACGCCCACCCTGCATGCTACCTGGGCCAAACGCGGAAGCCAGCCGCAGATTCCCACGCGTGGTGAGCGCCACACCCAAAAGATTTTCGGAGCCGTCCGTCTGGACAACGCCGGTTTCATCTACCTGCATCAGGAAGACTATTTTCAGTGTGGGAGACCTATCTGGCTTTCCTGGAGCAGGTGGTCGTGCCCGCCTTCTACCGCCGTCACCACCGAATCTACCTGATTCAAGACAATGCTTCGTATCACAAAAAACAGGAAACCCATGACTGGTTCCAAGCGAACCGTCGCTACGTGAAAGTCTTCCAGCTTCCGCCCTACTGGCCGGAACTGAATGCGACCGAACGAATCTGGCATTACACGCGCAAGCATGTCACACACAATCGGTTCTTTGAACGACCTCAGGATCTTTGTCGCGCGCTCTTCCACCGATTCGATTACGTGCGACACCATCCGCAAGAGATCGAAGGCCTGCTCCATCCCTTTTTTTGAGCTCGATGTCGAATTATTTATGCGCGGCTATATAGGTGACATAATGCTAACCAGAGAGGAGAGCGGGCGCCGAGGTGCCTCATGAGCAAGACATCCACCGCAATGAGCAAAACGTCGTCGGCAATGGATCATTGTTTGTCTCGCGCTCGCACTCGTTATGGAGTCGGCGGGGGGACCGCATCGCAACGGTACGCTCGAATGTTTCCTGAAGTTCCGCCGTTCAGCGCAGATGAGGAGTTCCTTCACGCGCTGGGACGCGCGGGTGGCGTGTGCGACTGTGGCTGCGATGTCGACGATGCGGGATCAGAAGCGGAAGGGGCGGCCGGATGGCCGGTCTTTGGCCAATTCATCGCCCATGACGTGACGGCCGACCGTTCGGCTCTGCAGATCCACGCAGATGTTAATGA
>DASVWZ010000252.1:0-10619 GCA_036392935.1 Terriglobales bacterium
AACAAGGGCGTCATCGCGCGCATCGTCCCCAAGGAAGACATGCCGTACATGCCGGACGGCACGCCGGTGGAAATCGTTTTGAATCCGCTCGGCGTTCCTTCGCGTATGAACGTCGGACAGATTCTCGAAACGCATCTCGGCTGGGCGTCAAAGGAACTCGGCGCAAAAATCGGCAAGATGCTGGACGACACGAGTTCACGCGCGGATGCCGCTCGCAAGTTCTTCAAGGAAGCGTTCGGGCCGACGTCGGTTTGGAAGACGATCGTGGATCTCGACGACGAAGCCTTGCTCGATCTTGCTCACAGCTTCCGTGAAGGCGTTCCCTTTGCGACGCCGGTATTCGACGGCGCTCGCGAGCACGACATCCGTCACCTGTTCGAATTCACCGCGCTGCCGGAGAGCGGCAAGATTGCGCTCTACGACGGAATGACCGGCGACGAATTCGCGCAAAACGTGACCGTCGGCTACATCTACATGCTCAAGCTCTCTCACCTGGTGGACGACAAGATTCACGCGCGATCCATCGGCCCGTACTCGCTGATCACGCAGCAACCGCTGGGTGGCAAGGCGCAGTTCGGCGGACAGCGCTTCGGTGAAATGGAAGTCTGGGCGCTGGAGGCCTACGGAGCGGCGTTCATTCTGCAAGAGCTGCTGACGGCGAAATCCGATGACGTTTACGGCCGTACCAAGATTTACGAGGCCATCGTCAAGGGCGAAGCCGCCATGGAGCCGGGCGTGCCGGAGTCGTTCAACGTGCTGGTTCGCGAGTTGCAGTCGCTCTGTCTGGATGTGGAATTGATCAAGGCCGGAGAGAAAAAGCCGGTCGCCATTGCAGCCGATTAAAAGTGAGGCCAGCCGGTGAGAGCGCCGGCTGGCGAGGAATTTTAGATTTTATTGAGAAACAGTTTCGCGAGGTACAAGCTCTCAGCCGAAGCGAAACATAAAACTGGCGGACGGCCGATCAGCCGGCCGCTTTTGAGAGCAGGAAGTGGAGGAACATGTTTCGTCCGAGCCCCTTTGATCTAGCAGGTCCGATCGCCGATTTTGACGCAATCCGCATCAGCCTGGCTTCGCCGGAGAAGATCCGCAGCTGGTCGCACGGCGAAGTGACTAAACCTGAAACCATCAACTACCGCACCTTCAAGCCGGAGCGGGACGGCCTTTTCTGCGCCCGCATCTTTGGCCCCACAGTCGACTGGGAGTGCCTCTGCGGCAAATACAAGCGCATGAAGCACCGCGGCGTGATCTGCGACAAGTGCGGCGTGGAAGTCACGCTGTCAAAAGTGCGCCGGGAGCGGCTCGGCCACATCGAGCTGGCATCGCCGTGTTCGCACGTGTGGTTCTTCAAAGGATTGCCCAGCCGCATCGGGCACCTACTCGATATTTCACTGCGCGACCTGGAATCGGTTCTCTACTTCGAAGCTTACGTAGTCGTCGAGCCGGGCGATGCTCCGGTCCGCGAGCGCGAAGTAATCAAAGACGAAGCCAAGTTCCGCGAACTCGACCAGCAATATCGTCCCGCTGGCTTCAAAGCCATGATGGGCGCGGAAGCGATCAAAGAGCTGCTTCGCCGCGTGGATGTGGAGAATCTTTCGAACGAACTGCGCGAGAAGATGAAGAACGAGAGCTCGCTGCAGAAGCGGTTGAAATATGCGAAGCGGCTCAAAGTTGTCGAAGCTTTCCGCAAGAGCGGCAACAAAGCCAACTGGATGATCCTGGATGTCATTCCGGTCATTCCGCCGGAGCTTCGTCCGCTGGTTCCACTCGATGGCGGCCGTTTTGCGACCTCCGATTTGAACGATCTTTATCGCCGCGTAATCAACCGCAACAACCGGTTGAAGAAGCTGATGGATCTGCACGCGCCCGAGGTCATTGTGCGCAACGAGAAGCGCATGCTGCAAGAGGCCGTCGACGCATTGTTTGACAATGGCCGGCGTGGACGCATTCTGCGCGGAGCGAACAACCGTCCGCTGAAGTCGCTGTCTGACACGCTGAAAGGCAAGCAGGGGCGCTTCCGCCAGAACCTGCTTGGCAAGCGCGTGGATTACTCGGGCCGTTCAGTCATCGTGGTCGGCCCCGAACTGAAGCTTCATCAGTGCGGATTGCCGAAGAAGATGGCGCTTGAGCTCTTCAAGCCGTTTATCTATCACCGGCTGGAGCAGACCGGAAACTGCACTACCATCAAGCAAGCCAAAGAGATGGTCGAACAGCAGGAGCCGGTGGTTTGGGACATCCTGGAAGAGGTCATCAAAGACCATCCCGTATTGCTGAACCGCGCGCCAACACTGCACCGTCTGGGCATTCAGGCATTTGAGCCGGTGCTGGTGGAAGGCAAAGCGCTCAAGATTCATCCTCTGGTTTGCACCGCCTTCAACGCCGATTTCGACGGCGACCAGATGGCCGTGCACATTCCACTGTCGCCGGAAGCGCAGGTTGAAGCCAGCGTGCTGATGCTGTCTTCGCACAACATTCTTTCACCGGCGTCCGGTCACCCGATTACTGTGCCGACGCAAGACATGGTGCTTGGCCTTTATTACCTGACCAAAGGCAAGCCCGGCGCGAAGGGTGAAGGCCGCGCGTTCGCCAACATTGAAGAAGTTCTGCTCGCGCTCGAAGCCAAGGAGATCGAGACGCTTACGCCGATCCGTTTGCGTTACAGCGGCGAGGTGATCGATTTGACTCAGGCCTACGACGATCAGGACATCACGCACACCGATCCGGTCACCTACGAGCGTCAGTTCCTCAATACGACCGTGGGCCGCGCGATCTTGAACGATCACCTTCCCGAAGGCATGCCGTACATCAATGGCCTGCTTAAGAAAAAAGGCATCGGCGCACTGGTCAGCTTCTGCTACCTGAAGTTCGGCCTTGAGATGACGGTCAAAATGCTCGACGAGGTCAAGAACCTCGGCTTCCGTTTTGCCACACGGGCCGGCTTGTCCATCGGCATCGACGACATGGTCATTCCCGAGGCCAAGAAGACCCGGGTTCGCGACGCTGAGAAACAGGTGGTCAGCGTGCAGCAGCAGTACCTTGATGGCGCTATCACCAATGGCGAGCGCTACAACAAAGTCATCGAAGTCTGGTCGGCGATCACCGAAAAAGTCGCTGACGAAATGTTCGGTGAAATGCAGAAGCGCGACAAAGAAGGCGAAATCAATCCGATTTACGTCATGGCCGACTCCGGGGCCCGCGGATCGAAACAGCAGATTCGCCAGCTTTCCGGTATGCGCGGCCTGATGGCTAAGCCTTCCGGCGAAATCATCGAGACCCCAATCACGGCCAACTTCCGCGAGGGGTTGACGGTGCTGCAGTACTTCATCTCGACGCACGGCGCGCGTAAAGGATTGGCCGACACGGCATTGAAGACGGCCGACTCTGGCTATCTCACTCGTCGTCTGGTCGACGTTGCGCAGGACGTGATCATCAGCGAATACGATTGCGGCACGGTCGACGGCATCTACGTCGCCGGTATCGTGGAAGCCGGTGAAATCATCGAGCCGCTGCGCGATCGTATTGTCGGCCGTGTGTCGCTCGAGAAAATCAAGGACTATGACGGCAACGTCATCGTCGACATCAACCAGGAAATCACCGAAGACCTGGCGGGCGCGATTCAGGCTGCCGGTATCGAGCGGGTGAAAATCCGTTCGGTGCTGACTTGCGAATCGAAGCGCGGCGTCTGCGTCATGTGCTACGGCCGCAACCTGGCGTCTGGACGCCTCGTCGAACTCGGCGAAGCGACCGGCGTCATCGCGGCGCAGTCGATCGGCGAGCCCGGAACGCAGCTGACGATGCGTACCTTCCACATCGGCGGTACGGCCTCGCGAGTCTCCGAGCAGTCGCGACTCGATGCCAAGAACAACGGCACGGTGCGCTTCGTGAATCTGCAGACAGTCCGCGCAAAGTCGGGCGATCTGGTGGTCATGAACCGCCAAGGCTCCATCGCGGTGGTCGACGACAAGGGCCGCGAACGCGAGCGCTACTCCATCGTGTATGGCGCGAAGGTGAAGGTCAATGAAGGCGATCCGGTTCAACTCGGCCAGGTAATGGCGGAGTGGGACCCGTACACCTTCTCGATCCTCACGGAAATCGGCGGCACGGTGCAGTTCAAAGACTTGCAGGAAGGCGTGACGTTGCACGAAGAAGTCGACGAGGTGACGGGCTTGTCTCGCCATGTCGTCGCCGATTCGCCCGACGAGAAACGCCAGCCTGCCATCGTCATCAAGGGCAACAAGACGAGCAAGCGTTACCTGATGCCGTCACGTTCGCACTTGATGATTGCTGATGGAGACACGGTCTTCCCCGGCGATGTACTGGCGAAGATCCCGCGCGAAACCACCAAGACTAAGGACATCACCGGTGGCCTGCCGCGCGTGGTTGAACTGTTTGAAGCCCGCAAGCCGCACGAAACTGCCGTCATCAGCGAAATCGATGGTGTGGTGAAGTTCGGCGAAGTTTCCAAGGGCCAGCGCAAGATGTATGTGACTGCCGACAACGGCACCGAAAAAGAATACCTGGTGCCGCGCGGCGTACACATCAACGTGCAGGAAGGCGAGCGCGTGAAAGCGGGCGAACCGCTCATGGATGGCCCGCTCAACCCGCACGACATTCTGGCTGTGCTCGGTGAAAAAGAATTGCAGGCGTACCTGGTGAACGAGATCCAGGAAGTCTATCGCCTGCAGGGCGTCAACATCAGCGACAAGCACATCGAGGTCATCGTTCGACAGATGATGCGGTGGGTGAAGGTCGAAGACGTTGGCGACACCAGCTTCATCCTCGACCAGCAGGTCGACAAGTTCCGCTTCCGCGAAGAGAACGAACGTGTCATCGCGCAGGGCGGAAAGCCGGCCACGGGTCGTCCGCAGTTGCTGGGCATCACCAAAGCATCGCTGGCAACCGAGTCGTTCATCTCGGCTGCGTCGTTCCAGGAGACCACGCGAGTGCTGACCGAAGCGTCCATCCAGGGCGCGGTTGATCACTTGCGCGGTCTAAAAGAAAATGTCATTGTCGGCCGCCTCATCCCGGCCGGCACGGGCATGGAGTACTACCGCAATGTGCGCCTGTCGCCGGAGATGGAAGAAGCAGCCGCCAAGGTGCAGGAGGAAGTGTCCCAGGCTTACGAAGAAGCCGAGCGGGCACTGGAACTCATGCGCCACGAAGGCGAGACGGAGGAGCTGACAGCGGAGTAATTTGCAGATTGAACGGGGCGAGGCAACTCGCCCCGTTTCATTTTGTCTCCCCCGAATGAGCGCAAGCCCCAAAACCTTACCCGAGGTTCGAACCGGTCGAGTTGCCGAAATTCAGGCTGAGTTGCAACCTGCCGTCCCTCGAACTACTCTGAAACGGGTGATCCTTCGCTTTTTACGCCTGCTGCGGCTCGCGTTCTGGCGTGCTTTCCAGCACGACGCGTTTGCTGTGGCCAAAGCTTCGGCGTATTCGTCCATTCTGACTTTCTTCCCAGGACTGCTCGTGGTAGGTTCCGTGCTGGCTGCTTCCCACCGCACGGTCACCGCCTTGCGTGAGATCACCTACGCCGTCGGCCACATCCTTCCCGCCGGCAGTACCGCAGCGGTTGAGTATCTGAAGGGTAAGTCTCTGCAACGCCCGATTGGGGTTCTGATCACGGCGTCACTGATTACGCTCTGGACCGGCTCGGGCGTCATGATTTCCTGGATGGAAGGTTTTCGCAATGCCTACCAACTTCCTAAGAAATGGGGGTTGGTGAAAGAGCGCATGATCGCTTTTTCGCTGGTTATTTTAGCGGGGATTCCGCTGGTTTTCGCGACCATCCTTGTGGCCTTTGGTGCGCGTATCGAAGCCCGTATTCTGTTTGCCCTGGGGCGCGAGTTCGGTCTCTACATCATTCTGATGTGGACGGCCATTCGCTGGATCATCGCTACACTGACGTCCATTGCCGTCATCGCACTGATCTACCATAATGCTGTCCCTCGCACACAGCCCTGGCCCAGCGTGCTGCCCGGCGCCACGCTTGCCACGGCGCTGTGGTTTCTGGCAACGGCGCTCTTCGGCTGGTACTTGCAAGACTATGCCGATTACAGCATCATCTACGGTTCACTCGGTGTCGGTGTGGCCTTGCTGGTCTGGATGTATCTCATCTCGCTGGTCATCCTGGTGGGCGCTGAATTCAACGCCATGCTTTTCCCACGGTCGTTTCTTGGCAAGGAGTTGAGTGGAATGACCCGCGTCAAAGCAGAGTTGCGGTAGCCTGCGTTTGCCGAAGAATTATCCAGTTGTCATGCTTTAGAAAAATGGTATGGACTCTCAGCTTGATGCCAGGGCAATCGGCCGCCGCGCCAAGATCATCTGCACCATAGGTCCTGCCTGCGACACCGAAGCCGCACTCCGCGATCTTATGCGCCTGGGCATGGATGTGGCTCGCCTGAATTTTTCTCACGGCAACCACGCCGAATACACCCGCATCATCGCTCGTTTGCGCCGAGCATCTCGGCTTGAAAAGCGCACCATATGCATCTTGCAAGATCTGCAAGGCCCTAAAATCCGCACGGGACGGCTGAAAGGCCATACTGCCGTCACATTGCGGGCGGGCTCACGCATTACCATGACCACGCGTGAAGTCGATGGAACCCCTGAACTGATATCCACGACTTTCCCTGGCCTTGCCCGCGAACTTCATCCCGGCGCCAGAATCTTGCTTTCTGATGGTCTCATTGAGCTGCGCGTAACCAGAGTGCGTGGTTCGGAGATCGCATGCCAGGTGATCAACGGCGGTTTGCTTGGCGAACATCAAGGCATCAATCTTCCGGGCGTGGCGCTTTCTGTGCCGGCACTCACCGATAAAGATCGCGCCGACCTCAAATTCGGCCTTAGTCATGGCGTCGACGTAGTCGCGTTGTCGTTTGTCCGTTCGGCGGGAGACATACAGTTGGCGAAGGAATCAATCGCCAGCAATGGAAGCGACGTTCCGGTCATCGCCAAGCTCGAAAAACCGCAGGCGCTCGATCAACTGGAACAGATTCTCGAAGCCGCCGACGGAGTCATGGTGGCGCGCGGCGATCTGGGCGTCGAAATGCCGCCGGAGCAGGTTCCGGCGATTCAGAAGCACATTATCCGTCGTGCAGCCGAGTGGCGGAAGCCGGTGATCACTGCGACTCAGATGCTTGAGTCGATGGTCAACAATCCGCGCCCCACACGTGCCGAAGCCAGTGACGTTGCCAACGCTGTTTTTGACGGTACCGATGCGGTCATGCTGTCTGCTGAAACCACGACCGGACATTATCCCCTTGAAGCGGTAACCATGATGTCGAAAATCGTGGCTGAGGCAGAGCGCAAAATGCCGGAGTTTGTGGTTCCGCAGCGGCGCCGTATCCGTCATGCGCTGACCATTGCTGAGACCATCTGTGAATCCGTCTCTCACGCGGCCGAAGATCTGCCGATGGGAGCCATTGCGGTGTTTACTGAAAGCGGCAATACGGCGCGCATGATTTCGAAGTATCGTCCTCGTGCGGCGACTTTCGGCTTCGCGCATCAACCGGCGGTTTGCAACCGGCTTAATCTTTACTGGGGAATCGAACCGATGCTGACTGCTAAGGCGCTGAGCGCCGAGAAGATGTTGCTGACGGCAGAGCGTCAACTCCTGCGAGCGCACAAGATCAACGAAGGCGACGTGCTCGGCGTGGTCGCAGGAACGCAGAAGGGATCTGGTTCGACGAACTTTTTCCATCTGCATGAGGTGTCGGTGAAAGACCCAGCTCGGTCACGGCGGGCTGCGAGAAAATAGTGCCATGTCAACGACCGTCGAATCATTTTCCGATCTCAGCGTCGATCCCCCAGTTCGCGGTTTTCTTCATCGTCCCGTCGCTGCAAACGGCGATGGTCTGATTTTCACCCACGGCGCCGGCGGCAATTGCCAGGGACCGTTCTTGATCGCCTTGGCAGAAGCCTTTGCAGGCGCGGGTTTTGCCGTTCTGCGCTACAATCTGCCGTTTCGGCAGGCGCGTGCTTTCGGTCCGCCGCGGCCATCGGAAGCTGCGCGCGATCGCCAAGGAATCCGAAACTCGGTTCTGGTTTTACGCCAGCAGGTAAAGAGGAATGTAATCGCTGGGGGACATTCTTATGGCGGCCGTCAGACTTCCATGCTGGCCGCGGATGAGCCGGAACTGATCCAGGCCTTGCTGCTGACTTCATATCCGTTGCATCCGCCGGGCAAGCCCGATCAGCTTCGAACTGAGCATCTACCGAGAATTCAGGCGCCGGCGCTGTTTGTCGAAGGTACAAAAGATCCCTTCGGATCGATTGCCGAAATTCAGGCGGCAGTGAAACTCATTCCCGCAAAAACCGCGTTGCTGCCGGTTGCTGACGCCGGGCACGATCTGGGATTCAAAGGGAAGTCCAGAAACGAAGAGTTGCCCGGAAAGATTCTCGAGGCATTCCGCAAACTAATGAGCTGATTCGGGTGGGCGCCGCCAGGCCGAAAGAATTAATTCACCCAACCTGATTTCGATCCGCCATTTTTCTTGTTTGCATCGTCGGGGGGAATGTAATTGCCGTGTTCGTCGAACGTCACGGTGCGATTGTGCTTGCGCATGTACACTTCGAACTTACGAGCGGCGCGCCGACGCTTCCAACGAAAGTAGGAATTGCGCAGGTTGAAATACTTCTCCGATGTGGCGAAACTCAGCCCGCGCTGCGGCATGAATTTTATATAGAGAAAACCAAACAGCAGGCCGCCGAGGTGAGCGAAATTCGCCACGCCGCCTTGCGAGGGCTGGAACGTGGCCAGCACAACCAACAGCACCATGATGATGACCAGATATTTGGCCTTGATGCTGAACGGAAACGGGAACAAGAAGATTTCCCGGTCGCCGTACAACATGCCGAACGCGACCAGCACGCCGTAAACACCGCCAGAAGCCCCGATCGTCGATGTGTGCGGTCCGACGCCGGGAATCGGCGAATACGCCACAGCAATGGTCACCAGCGCCGCACCGACGACGCAGAACAAATAGTACTCGAGGAATTTTCTCGATCCCCAGTCCATTTCCTCCTGCGCACCAAACATCCACAGCATGAGCATGTTGATCAAAATATGACTCACGCTGTGCGGATCATGCAGAAAGGAATATGTCACCAGTTGCCAAATCGCGCCGTGCATCACAAACGACGGAACCAGCGCCAGATAAGCCATCATGGAAGCGCCGAGGCCCGAAGCCATTGCGCCGAGCAGAACTTCGAGGAAGTAAATGACGACGCAGGCAATGATGATCCGTTTCACCCAATAAGTGAACGGCGGAAAGCTGAGCGATAATGTGCGTCCTCGATACACGGCAGAAAATCCGGCAACGTTTGCCCGATACATCTAATCTTAGCAAAATCACGGCACGCTGCCAGGAACGGAAGTCTGCGGCCCGAAACTGCTTCGCCATGAAGGATATTCGCGTTTGGCGCCACTTGACCGAAAGTGCATATAGAATCTAAAAAAATATCAGGGATTTCCTAAGATTAAGGGTTTATAGATTAAAGACCGGAGGTAGTCATGGTTTTGTGTCCTGAGTGCGAGAGCGATCTGGATGTGGAAGAGGATGAAGTCGACGAGGGCGAGATCATTTCCTGTCCCGAGTGCGGTACTGACTTTGAAGTCGTCACCGCCAGTCCTCTCGAACTGAAAGCGGTTGAAGAAGGTTATGAGGAAGACGATGACGAGGAAGAAGAGTCTGAGGACGGCGACTACTCCTAGCCGCAACCTGCCTATGGCACCTTTGCTTAGAGCCTCTCGACCGGTTTCGCTTCTCACATTTATTTTCTCGCTGTGCATATTTCTGCTATCTTCGTTCCCTGTTTCCGCTGCTGGTCCCAAGCCAGAAAAGCCTTACGCGCTTATTAAAGGGACGGTTTGGGATCCCGACAAACGTCCTGCTTACGGCATCAAAATCAATATTCGCCGCGAAAGCGACAAGAAAGCCAAATGGAAATTGACCTCCGATCGTCGCGGCGAGTTCGCTCAGCGCGTCCCTGCGGGCAGGCAGGATTACGTGGTGTGGGCGGATGTGAAGGGCGTAAAAACCGCCGACGGCAAGCCGTTGCACGCCGAGGAAGTCCAAGTACACATAGACAACGACGAGCGCACCGACATCGGAGTACATCTGACGGAGTAAAATTCAAAAATGAGTCGGGTGAAAAAGTACTTCATCGCGGTGCCGATTGTTCTCCTTGGTCTTGCCTCTACAGGGCCTTACGTTCCCAAACTCCTGGCGAAAGACAAGCCCAAACCTCCCGTCGGGCGCCTGCTCACCGGCAAGGTTCTCGACAAAAAAGATAATCCCGTGGTCAACGCCGTGGTTTATCTCGTGGATTCGCACACCCATGAGGTAAAAACTTATATTGTGAGCGAGGACGGCGCATACCATTTTCCGGAGCTTTCCACCAACGTGGATTACGAAATCTACGCGCAGTTCCAGGGGGTAAAGAGCCCCACACGGACGGTCAGCCAGTTCGACGACCGGCCGCAGATCAATATCATTTTGCGAATCGGGGGAAAGTAAGCCGACTCTGGATCGGGTGCTCTTAGCCGGTTTTGGTGGTACCACCCTCCCCCCACCCCCCCCGCGCTGATCTTTTAGAATCATTGGGTTAGCGGGAGC
>DASVWZ010000253.1:0-49658 GCA_036392935.1 Terriglobales bacterium
CGCGGTGCCCATGTAAATGATGGGGTCGGGGTCCTGCGCGGACTGACTTTCGAGCAGACCGGGGCGCGAGTTTTCATGATAGGGATCGAACGACAGAACGCCGTTGACGCTGCCCTCGCCGGTTCCGGCAACCTGGCCCTGGACCACGACCGGTCCGCCGAATTTTTCTTCGCCGGTGGTGATGTCGAGGGCGTGCATGCGCTGCACGTAAGTCCCCGAGCATTGCGAAGTCGGGTTCTCCAGGGTGCGGACTTCCACGAACATGGTGTTGGTGTTGGGATCGATCACCGGCGTTGGTGAAATGCCGAGTAAACCGTCCGTGTAGAGGCACGCGCCGGGCACCGGAACCACAGTCGGTGGATCGATAAAACTGACTTTCCAGAGCGCACCGGAAACTTTGCCGTCGGCGTCGTAGGCGTAAACCGTGTCATTTTCGGTGGCGATGTATATGACGTTGTGGTATCCGGCAGCGCCGTTCTGGGGATTGGGAAGGTTCACGTTGGCGACGTACAGCGGCTGGGCCTGGACGCCGGCGTCGATGGTGAGAGAGAACAACCTTCCGAAGGTGTTTACGTTGACGTTTGCAGGCGTCAGGATGGTTTCCTGCAGGTTCTGGCCGGTACGGCTGTTGTCATTTTTGCTGGTGTACATGCCGGCATAGGCGGTCAGATAAACCGTGGCCGAGCCGGAATGCTTCGAGCTGTTCTGGGTAACGGCGGTGATGGTGTGGGGGCCGACTACGAAATTCGTTGGGGGCTCATACATGCCTGACGCGTCAATAGTGCCGATGGTGGTGTTGCCGCCGAGCACACCGTCGACATACCAGTTGACGGCTTTGTGGCTGGTGCCGCTCACGGTGGCGGTGAAAAGCTGATCCACCTGTGAGGTAACCGGGGCGTTGAGCGGGTGCACGGTGATGGTTACCGTATCAGGTTTGGCTGGCCGCGCAGCAGCGGCCTCGGCCGGTTGCGGCGTGAGCGCCACGGCCAACAAGCCGGTTGCCACGAGCAGGTTCAAAGATAACCGCAGAAAAGCCCTAGCCTTCATACAAATCCTCCGGTGCCTGAGAGGCGTTCGTCCTCGGAAAAACCTCAACTGACGGGGGAACTACTGATTCCAGCGCGGCACCCAGTATGCCTTACAAATAGTGCCACGTCAATTGGTTCCGTGGAACCTCAATGGGCCGGCAGGGGGTGGAAATGCGATCTCTGGCGCGGCAAGGCCTGCTTAAGTATGGCTGAAACCGAAAGCGGTGGGGAAAAACTGCGGGGAGCGATGTTCTGCTCCCCGGTTTGCGGAGAGAAATTTTCGGAAGATCCAGTTTTACCGGGTGCCCCCGGTGGCCGAATCCTGCGCCACCTGGATGGTGAACTTCTTGCCTGCCAGTTCAATTCCGGTCAGGGATTTTGTGCCGTTGGAATTCTGAGTGGTGATGGCTGCGTCACTGGCCGATGCCTGATTGACATCCACCAGATGGGCAGGCGCTGAGGCAACAACTTTGTTCCCTTTCATGATGTTCAGCTGAACGTCCGGCCCGGTGCCATCCCATTTGACCTGGTAATCGCCGGCCTTCACGGTCTGGCTGCCAACGGTGACGCTGTCGGCGAAGGAAATCGTAGCTTTGTTGTTGTTCGACGCGAACGCGGCAACCGCCAGCAACATAGTCAATGCGAGAACGGCGCCTTTCAAACTCTGTGTCAACTTCATGCCAATCCTTTTCTTTCCCGAAAAGCGTCGGGAAGCGTCTGAGGGCGGCTGCACGGTTTCGCTTCGCGAAAAAACTTTGCGTTTTGCCGCGAAAGCCTTAAAATGCGGGCGCGGGGTTAAGACAACAATCGCAGACGCGAAAGTGCCTGTGCATTGTCACCAGCTGCGCTCACCTGGGCCGCCAAACCGAAAGTGAGCCAGCCTGCTTAACCCCAATTTCTTTTTTTGCGCGACGGGCCTCTTCTTTCGCCCGTTTTTCATGCTCAACAGCATGTACGCTGCGCCTGCAATAAAAGTTCCTGATTTATGATTTCTTGCAAGCTGCTTGATTAGACGCAGGTCAACCCTCCGCGGTAGCAAGAAGTGATCCCAGGAACCATGAATGTTCGGTAAATTTTTGTCGCGCTTTGACGGTTAAAAGTGCGGAACGCGGGCCGAAGGACGAAGTGAAACCCAGGATCGCCTGAGTACCGTTCACCTTTGGGATCAGGTGATTCTGATGACAATCTTGCCAAAGTTTTTTCCCGAGCCGAGCACCCGATACGCTTCCTGCACCTGGTCCATCGCGTAGACATGCCCGATGATCGGATGCAGATGGCCCTCGGCGGTCCAGGTGGAAAGTTGCTGCCAGGCTTGATCCATCACGGCCCGATTCGAAGAAAGATACGTGAGCCATAGGCCGTGGACGCTGACGCCTTTGGCGTAGAGCAAGCGCGTATCGAGCAGCGGCTTTTCGCCGCTGGCGCTGCCGTAGACGATCACGCGGCCGAACTCGCCGGCACAACGGACGCTCTTGTTGACGTGATCTCCGCCTAGCATTTCGAAAACCGCGTCGACACCCTGGCCGTGCGTCAGTTCCCTAATCGCTTCTTCGTAATCCTGCTGCTTGTAGTTGATAGGGTGCTGCAAGCCGAGATCTTTCACCTTGGCCAGCTTTTCATCCGACGATGACGTGCCGTACATCTCCACGCCGAGCAGCTTCCCGATTTGTACTGCAGCGGTTCCTACGCCTCCAGCGGAGGCGTGAATCAGAACGCGTGGCGGCGGCGATTGCTTTGCGCCGGTTAATCCGGCCTTCCAGTAAGCGAGGTAGGCAGTGAAATAATTCACCGGAAATGCAGCGCCTTCTTCGACGCTCCAACCCTCTGGCACCGGCCACAACATCAATGGATGCGCCGCGACTTTTTCGGCGAATGCGCCCCACTGCGCGTATCCCATGACGCGGCGGCTGTCGCGCTCGCGAACGCCGCAGAATTCGCGTCCCGCGATCAGGGGCGGTTTGGGCGTGCCGGGATAGCCTCCCGCGGCTGACATCACGTCGGCAAAATTAAGTCCGCCGGCCTCAACGCGCACCAGTTCGGCGCCGGCTGCGGGCGCGGGATCCGGCATTTCCCGCACTTCGAGCACTTCCGGTCCGCCTAAGCGGCTGATCACAATGGCTTTCATGATGAGGGAAGTTTAGCAGTTGGCGGATGGGGCCGGGCACAGATCACTGCGCCATGTGACTACGGTAAGCGACCTCCTTATGGTGCGGGTATATACTTACGACGGTTAGATAATGCAGTGCCGTCCGTAAGGGCGGATTCGGAGCCGCTCATCTTAATTAGTTCGATATTCATAGGCTCCGTTTAGATCACGCGATTGCGCATAATGGATGGAAGGATGCAACGCGTGCAGGCCGAATCGCCGTGAAAGCTGTTCAGCCTGGGAGGGTGCGTAATTGGATTTAGTATTGGTACGGCTCATATTCATTGCCTTCGTAGGCGTTACCTGTTACCTGCTGCAACCCTTTGGCGTTCCCCGCTTGATCGACGCGGGGGTTGGCGTGACGCTGGGCGTTGCTATTGTTCTGTTCGAATGGCGCCTGCGGCTGGTCAGCCTGAAGCGTCTGATTGGCGCGGCCATCGGGAGCATTCTCGGAATCTTCGGCGCCTACCTGTTTGCGCTGGTGATTCGCAACAGCATTCCTCCGGGCCAGACGCAGAGCTTTTTGCAATTAATGGTGATGGCCCTGATGGCCTACGTGGGGCTGATCGTCGGCGCCAACAAAGGCGATCTGCTGAATCTTTCGGCGCTTGGTGGAATCTTCGGCGGCGAAAAACAATCGCGCAAGAGCTACAAGATTCTCGACACCAGCGTGATCATCGATGGCCGCATCGCCGATATTGCCGAGACTGGATTCCTGGATGGATCGCTGGTAATCCCGCAATTCGTGCTGCGCGAACTGCAGCTGGTGGCCGACTCTGCCGATTCGCTGAAGCGCAATCGCGGGCGGCGTGGCCTCGATGTTCTACAGCGGCTGCAGAAGACCGCCTCCGTGCAGATCCAGATCGTGGAAGACGATTTTCCCGCGGTGCGCGAAGTCGATCTGAAGTTGATCGAGCTCGCGAAAGTCTACGAAGGGAAAATCATCACCAACGACTTCAACCTTAATAAGGTTGCGCAGCTGCAAGGCGTGGACGTGCTGAACATCAACGAACTGGCGAATTCTCTCAAGCCGATCGTGCTGCCGGGCGAGGGCATGAAGGTTTTCGTGCTCAAAGAAGGCAAAGAGTACAACCAGGGAGTGGCGTATCTGGACGATGGGACCATGGTTGTCGTCGACAACGCGCGCAAGATGATCGGCAAGACGATCGATATTTCAGTGACCTCGGTCCTGCAGACGACCGCGGGCAAAATGATCTTCGGCAAATGGGACGAGCGCGGTGGTTCGGGAATTACCCGGCCGGAAGCGCGCGTGATCACGCAGGTGCCAATTCCATCCGTAGAGACGAAGAAGCCAACATCGCCCGCCGCGCCGGTTCCGCCGGCAATGGCTGGACCGGGAACAGAATGACGGCAGGAGCGAGTTTGTGAGCGCATACATTGTGGTAAACATCTCCGGCGTGCACGATGCCGCAGGGTACGAAGATTACAAAGCCAAGGCCCCAGCCATGGTGCGCAAGCACGGCGGCGAGTACGTGGTTCGCGGCGGGACGTTCGAGGTAGTGGAAGGTGAATGGAAACCAAGCCGGGTCGTTATCCTGCGCTTTCCAGATATGGCTTCTGCGAAGGCTTTCATCGACGATCCCGAATATCGGCCGCTGAAGAAGCTCAGGCAGAGCGTCTGCAAAACAGATATGGTGGTGGTCGAGGGTTTGCAACAGCCGATCTTCTAACACCGGTCTATCCGAATTCCGCAAAATGCCTGTGCGATACTGAATTCATGGCGCCGTCCGCTGATCCCAAGTCCGTAAAAGTTAATCTGACTACCGGCAGTGGCATGGACATTGAGTGGCGCGACGGACACTTATCGAATTACTCCTTTGCATTTCTGCGGGATGCTTGTCCATGCGCGTTGTGCCAGGAAGAACGCGAAAAATCAGGACGGAGTCCGGGCGAAGGTCCGAAAGCGGTTCCGGGCGCGCTGCCCATGTTTAAGCCGGCGGCCAAGCCGAAGTCGGCTGAGGGCGTGGGCAAATACGCAATCAAATTCCATTGGAATGACGGGCACGAGATGGGAATTTATTCCTGGCAATTCCTTCGCGACTGGTGCCCGTGCCTGGAATGCCGCGCGGCGCGGGAAACCGTAAAGAACTAGCTAGAACCGCCCTTCGCGGTTCCTAAGGCGATGCATATATGTTTACTAATTGGTTAATATAGACATGCCCCTAACCTGTTGATAGCAGATATTTTAGTATCTAAGTACCATATTTATCAACATTATACACCGATATGGTGCGCAATATTTGTTGATTATAAAAGACTTACAGATGAAACGCCGTATTGTCCTATATGTCTTCGATGTCCTTTTTTACCAACCAGCATCAATCGCATACGCCTTCATAAAGTTATCATTGAGTTAATATCCATTACACTGACTTCATGGTCATACTGACCGCCATCGCCGAAATGCTTGCGGCTTCCCGCGCTGCCCGTTACGCGGGCAGGAATCTAGGCCTGGTGCCGACTATGGGCGCCTTGCATGAGGGGCATCTTTCTTTAGTACGGGCGGCAAAATCGCGATGCCAGGCCGTCGCGGTTTCGATTTTTGTGAACCCCACGCAGTTCGGCCCTAACGAAGACCTCGCGAAATATCCGCGGACATTTGAGCGCGATTGCGACCTGCTGAAAAAAGAAGGCGCGGACTTTGTCTTTGCTCCAACAGCGGAAGAAATGTACCCGGCGGGCGCGGTCACTTGGGTGACGGTGGAAGGCATGAGCGAAAAGCTGTGCGGGCGATCGCGTCCCGGCCACTTTCGTGGCGTCACCACTGTGGTCGCCAAGCTGTTTCATGTGTGCGAGCCGGACGTCGCCTTCTTCGGCCAGAAAGATGCCGCACAGCACGCGATCATCCGCCGCATGGTGCGTGATCTTAATTTTGCGGTTGAGATTGTCGTGTGCCCGATTGTTCGCGAGGCTTCGGGTCTCGCCATGAGTTCGCGAAATGCTTATCTCACGCCGGAGCAGAAGCAGCAGGCGCTGGTGCTTTCAAGATCATTGCAACAGATTGAACTGCGCTTTCGCGCGGGTGAGCGGGGTGCGAGTCGGCTGATTGCGGCGGGAAAAGAGATCATCGCTGCCGAGCCTGCGGCAAAACTGGATTATCTCGAGATCGTCGATCCTGACTCTCTTGAGCCAGTGGAAAGCATCGATCGGCCCGTGCTGGTTGCGGTTGCGGCGCTGGTTGGAACCACAAGGCTCATCGACAATGTGGTCTTAAATCCCTGAGCTGCTCGCCGAAAATCTACAATAAGCTCGTGCTGGCGACGCGCTTGGAATTCGACGCCGCGAATGATGCCGGGTTTTTCGCGGCAATTCCGCCCGCGGCGACGGTGTTTCTGCTTCGTGGAGACGACTCGCAAGCGGAGCCATATGTGTCGAAGACCGCGAATCTTCGCCGCCGTCTGCAGCGTTTGCTTGGCCCGCCGACCGAACTCAGCAAGAAACTCAATCTTCGCGATCGAGTCCGGGTTGTCGAATTTACGGCAACCGGATCGGATTTCGAATCCGGATTTTTGTTGTATCAACTTCTGCGCGTTTGTTTTCCCAAAACCTACGGGAGCCGTCTCCGCCTGCGGTTCGCGCCGGTGGTCAAGCTGCACATGGAGAACGAGTATCCACGGGCCTCCATCACCACGCGTATCGGCCGGCTCGAAGGCAAAGCGCTCTACTACGGGCCGTTTCCAGGCCGCGCACTTGCAGAAAAATTCACGAACGATTCGCTCGATGCTTTCAAGATGCGGCGCTGTGTTGACGATCTGCATCCCGATCCGCAATTTCCCGGCTGCATTTATTCGGAGATGAAGATGTGTCTCGCGCCCTGCTTCAAAGGCTGCACCGACGCCGAATATGCAAGCGAAGTTGGTCGCGTGCAAGCCTACTTCGATTCGGGGGGCGATTCGCTGGTGCGGGAAATTTCCGTTCAGCGCGAACAGGCGTCGGCCAATCTGGAATTTGAGAAAGCCGCGGAAGTTCATGCCCGGCTCGACAAACTTAAACCTGTGCTGGCGCAGCTTCCGGAGATCGTGCGGCGCATCGATCAACTGAGAGCACTCATTGTTCAGCCCTGCGCGATGCCTGGCTGCGTTGCGCTATTTCGCGTGGATGCCGGCTGTTTGTCGGGGCCGGCGGCGTTTTCGATCCAGCCGGCCGAGCACGCCAAGTCGCAATCGATGGAATCGCGAGTGCAGGAGGCGGTTGGAGCCATTAATCCGGTTGTCGCGCCTTCGAGCGTGGAGCGAATGGAACATCTGGCCATTCTCAAACGCTGGTTCTATCGCGGCACCCGGATCGGCGAAATTTTCTTGGCTGACCATAACGGAGAGCTTCCATTTCGCCGGATTGTGCGTGGCATCTCCCGCGTTTTTCGCGGGGAAAAAACAGAGACCGTCTCCCCGAATCCCGGCGCTTAAACCAATTAAGCAAGAATCCCCGTCCGCTCCGTCGGCATCTAGCTTTGCTGGGGTAATCATTCCATGGCAAAACCGCAAAACAACGATCAATCTCTGCGCGAACAGGTTGTCTATCTTCTCGAAGGCGGCGGCGCGCACGCGAAATTTGATGACGCAATCAGGAACATCCCTCCGGATTTGCGCGGCAAAAAAGTCAACGGGCTTCCCCACACGCTCTGGATGCTGCTCGAACACATGCGCATCGCGCAGCACGACATCCTCGAATTCAGCCGCAGTGAGAAGCACGTTTCGCCGCCATGGCCCGAGGGCTATTGGCCGAAGAAGGACACGCCAGCCAGTGCCTCTGCATGGGACGAAAGCGTCAAAGAGTTCCGCGCGAGCCTGAAAGAAATGGCTGACCTGGTGAGGAACCCTAAGACAGACCTATTCGCGAAAATTCCCTGGGGTGATGGGCAAACTGTTCTGCGGGAAGCCCTATTAGTAGCCGATCATAATGCCTACCACGTGGCACAGATGGTCGATATGATCCGCTTGCTGGGAGCCTGGCCAAAAGAGAATCACTCTTGAACTCTTGCGAACGGATAACATGCCCTCGGGACGAGAGTCAGGCGCCAAAAAATCGTAGATCTCTTCTCTGCGAGTATTGATTCATCCGCGCCATAAACCAACGATTTAAATGCACTTGTAGCCGATCTATCGACCGACTTGGATTGTCGGTTTGCCCGCCGGAAGAACTTCGCCAATTTCGACGGCCGGGACGCCGGCAGCATTGAGGGATTGGCGCAGTTCGTCGTTGAATTCGGGGGCGACAGAAATCAGTAATCCGCCGGCGGTTTGTGGGTCGTAGAGGATGGTCTTTACTTCGTCGGGAATGCCATCGGCGTAACCAACCAGGCATTCGGCGAATTCGCGATTGGCTTTCAGGCCACCGGGGATGTATCCGGCACGGACGCAGTCGAGCGCTCCGTCGAGCAACGGAACACGGCTGGCAAAGAACTTTAGAGAAACGTTGGATGCGAGCGCCAATTCGCGCGCGTGGCCGATCAGGCCGAAGCCGGTGACGTCGGTGAGGGCGTGGACGGCGTAGCCCCGGACGCCCTCGTCTGGGGGACCGAGCGAAGCTCGGCGGTCGGCTGCGGAGCTGCGCTCCGCATGGACCGACGTGGCGTCCGTCCCAACATGATCCGTTATGACCTCAGCGGCTTTTTTATTCAACGTGGTCATGGACGCGACGGCCGCGTCGATCCAGCTTTGTTTGGCAACGCCTTTCTTGATGGCGGTTGAGATCACACCGGTGCCCAGGGCTTTGGTGAAAAGCAGGCGATCGCCGGGCTTAGCTCCGGCGTTCGAGAAAACTTTTTTCGGATCGATCAGTCCGGTGACGGCGTAGCCAAACTTGGTTTCTTCGTCGCGGATGCTGTGGCCACCGATAACAGTGCATCTGGCTTCGACCATCTTCGATAATCCGCCGGCGAGAATCTGCTCGAGAATGGCGATATCGGCTTTGTCAGGAAAGCAAACCAGCGCCAGCGAAGTTACGGCACGCCCGCCCATGGCATAAACGTCGCTGAGCGCATTGGTGGCGGCGATCTGGCCAAAAATGTAGGGATCGTCGACGATGGGAGTGAAGAAATCGACGGTCTGAACCATGGCCATCGCCGGTGTGAGTAGGTACACTCCGGCGTCGTCGGCGTGATCGAAGCCGACCAGAACGTTTGGGTCGTGTTGCCGGGCTAATTTCCCAAGCACCGTGTCCAGCACCGCCGGACTCAGCTTGGAAGCTCAACCCGCGGCTTTTACCGACTCCGTCAGCCGGAATGGCTTGCTTTCAGACATGTGGACATTCTACCTGTGGATTTCACCACGGAGACGCAGAGGAAATGAATCTGTTTGTGTGTTCTCCGTGACTCGGTGTCTCCGTGGTAGGGCTTATTTCAAGCTGACGCTTGTGACCTGCAGCTCGGGATACGCCTGGTCCCAGTCGGCGGAGATATGTTCGAAGGTCAGACGGAATGGTTTGCTCTGGCCGGGCGCGAGCGGCGATACGCTGAGGTCGACCGCATCGGGATACGGGCCGCTGGTCGAGAGCACGTGCAGGGCGACGTCTTCGACCTGCGCGACTTCGTTCAGTGAGTTTTTGAAGGCGACGTGGGCGACCGCGTGGGTGACGGTCTGGTTGCCCGCGTTGGTGACCGTACCGTCAATGTAGGTGACGCTGGCGCCGACAAAATTTTCCGCCTGAGACATTTTCAGATTCGATAGTTGGACGTTGGCCGCGTACGGATGCGGGGCGGCCGGCGATTTCTTGCCACCAATCGAAGCCAGCACGAGCCCGCCAATCAGCACGGCGACAAGAACGATCGCGATCAAAACCGGGCGCAGGCTGGAATCTTTTTCGTCGGCGAGTGGAGATGGTTCGATCAAGCCGCCCATGAAGGGATTATATTCTGCCCTCGGCGCTGAAGCGCGAGCTCGGCGAACTTCATTGAGCCTGCCACAGCAACAAAGTCAGAAGCCGGAAGGTAGAATCCAGAAGTAGAGTCCCGTGGCATTCACGTACTTACTCCTGCCTTCTTACCTCATGCTTCTGACTTCGTTCTATAGGGTTCTTAGTGGCTCATCACATAGAGCAGGAAATATGGGTGTTGGCCGCTGTAGCCGGCTGGGATCGATGCCCCCGCCTTCAGTTGGGTTTGGTCTCCGGTCGAGAACCAGCCGGTCAGACTGGTAATGGGATATTGCGCATTGGCTGCTCCCACCGTTTGGTTATTCGTATCCTCAGTGAAATACATAACGAAGTAGTAATCGTTGAGCGTGGAGAGTGTAACGTTCAACGTATCCAGGGGGACGACACAAGGATTTGCAATGGAAGGCGTGACCTTGCAAACCTTGGTGCTGCTCAACAAGATGCTGGGATTGGAAGCGCCATTTAACTTCACCGGAGTGACCGCGGTAATTTTGGTAGTTCCCCGCTTGGTCGTATACATGACCATATTGCTGATGTCAGCTTCGGTCCCCCCAGTGAATCCGATGTAAAACCGCGTGGTTGTCGAACTTCCGGTTGCGGGGAAAAGCAGCGCTCCGGCAACCAGATTCAGCGCCGAATAGTTCGACCAGTTGCTGTTGGCCGAGACTGGGCCACCAACTCCGGCGACCAAGTTGATCGGCGTGCTTGCAGCCGGTTGCTGCGCTGCCGACAGAGACGGCAGAACGGTAAGCATTGCCGCGAACGCCAGCAGCATGGCGGCGAATTTCAATCCTGCATTCATACTTCAATCCTCCCAGTTCAAATGGTTTCTCGTGCCACAATGGTTGGGCCGCTCCCGCGGCCCAAGCGCCTTAGTGGCTCATCACATAAAGCAGGAAATACGGGTGCTGGCCGCTGTAGCCGGATGGGATGGTTTTTCCGACCTTCAACTGCGTCTGGTCTCCCGATGAATACCAGCCGGTAAGGCTGGTAATTGGATACTGGGCGTTGGCTGCTCCCACCGTTTCGTTATTCGTATCCTCGGTGAAGTACATGACGAAGTAATAATCGTTGAGAGTGGAGAGCGTAACGTTCAGCGTATCCAGGGGAACGACACACGGAGTTGAAACGGAAGGCGCAGGCTTACAAACCGTCGTGCTGCTTAGCTTGATAGAAGGATTGGAAACGCCATTTAACGTCACCGGAGTGACCGCGGTGATTTTAGTGCCACCTCGCTTGGTCGTGTACATGACCATATTGCTGATGTCGGCTTCCGTTCCCTGCGTGAATCCGATGTAGAACCTTGTGGTGGTGCTGCTACCGGTTGCGGGAAAAAGCAGCGCCCCGGCAACCAGGTTGAGGGCCGAATAATTTGACCACTCGGTGCTGGTCGACACCGGGCCTCCAACCCCCGCAACTAAGTTGATCGGGGTGCTTGCGGACTGATGCTGCGCTAGCGCGACAGCGGGCACAAATGTTAGCGCAACCGCAAGCATCGCGAGCGTGCTCACGAATTTGAATAGAGTTTTCATGGACGGATCCTCCGAGTTCGAAAATTGTTTGCGCACTGAAATAGCAAGCGGCGCTGGCCTGGTACCCGGGTCGGGGCGGGCGTTTCTCCCGGATAGTTAAAACATTTTTGTTACTTCAAAAGGCGCACTGACTATACACCCATTTCCACCGCTCAAACAATATGCAAAGTTTTTCAGCCGGTCCAGGCGGATCGCCGATGTATGATTCCGGTGATCATGGCGACATACGATCCTGCTGGCGAATGGCTGCGGCTTTCGCAGCGTTACGCCCAGATGAGCGACGGCGAGCTGCTGGCCTTGGCGCAGCAGAAATCCGAATTGACGGACAGCGCGCAGCAGGCGCTGGCGGGGGAGATATCGCGGCGTGGACTGAAAGTCGAGCCGCCGAAGCCGGTCGAGCAGCCGAGGCCTGAACCGCCGCCGGATTCTCCGTATGCGGAAGATTTGAAACTGGTTGAAGTGGCGAAGGTGTGGAGTCTGGCCGATGCGATGCAGTTGCAGGATGTGCTGGAGCGGGCGGGGATACCGTGCTTTATGGGCAAGGAAAAAGCTGCCTCTGTTGACAAAGTAAGCTCAAACTTTGCCCAGGGCGTGAGTGTGAAAGTTCCGCAGATTGGCGTGCCGTGGGCGCGGCAGGCGATGGAAAATTACAGCCCGGCGAACGAGCCGGTCGCGCCGGCAGACGATGGTGAAGTGGCGGCTTATTGCCCGCAGTGCCACTCGACGGAGATTTTCTACGACCGGGTGGTGGAAGAGCGGGAGGATGGTTCTGAGCAAGATGAATCCTCGGAGTTGGACGAAGAGGATTCTGACGAGTCGTCAGCAAAATACGAATGGGTTTGCGAAACGTGTGGGAACCGGTGGGTGGAGGATGGGATTGTAGATGAGGGCTAACGCGCGTTGCGTCGGCCCTCATCCGATGTAGCTACAAGCAGCCTTCCAGCCGGCGAAAAATCTTGATGTCCGTCAGTATGTCCGAGGGGTCGGTCGCCGGATCCGTCGAAACTTGTTCCGGGCCAAAGAACTCGAAACCTATGAAGACGTTGTTCTCCCTACAAAACCAGGGTACCGGTTCGGATCCAATTTTTACGAGATCATCATAGGCTGCCTTCCGATGACTGCGCTCGTTGATGCAGCACATCTGCCGGTACTGCCTTTGATTAGCGGAAAGATAGTCTTCCAGTTCCCGGCGAGTGGTGCCCATCTTAAAAGACGCTCTATATGAATCGAGAGCTCTTTGATACTCGGTGTTGCGCCTTTTCTGAGCCCGAACCTCCGAAAGGTGATGCGTGGCGAGGGCGACCGTGAACCACAGCGACGAGAGCTATCAATACGGTCAGGTATTTAGGCCAGCGGCGCGGTCTCACCTGACCATTATCAGCTAACAGGGCAAAATGTCACTCTCCGCCCACGGTCAGCCCATCAATTCTGATCGTGGGGCAAGCCATGGCGCCGCGGAATTCGAGGTCGTTGCCGATCTCGGAGATGTTGAAGAACATTTCTTTCAAATTTCCGGCGACGGTGATTTCTTCGACCGGGAAAGTCAGTTCGCCACCGGAGATCCATAGGCCGGACGCGCCACGCGAATAGTCTCCGGTGACGAGGTTGGCGCCGTGTCCAAGAAATTCAGTGATGTAGAGGCCGTCTTTGATTTCAGAGATGATCTGCTGCGGCGTCTTCGTGCCCGGCTGCAGAAAATAATTGCCCGGGCCGATGCCGGGAGTGCCGGCCAATCCGCGGGAGGCGTTGCCGGTGGTGGCGAGGCCAAGTTTCTTGGCAGTGTAAGTGTTGAGCAAATATGACTTCAGAACGCCGTTATCAATGACTACGGTACGGCGCGTGGGCACGCCTTCGCCGTCGAAGGGGCTGGTGCCGAATCCGCCGACCATGGTGCCGTCGTCGATGACGGTGACGCGATCGCCGGCGATTTTTTGCCCGAGCTTGCCGGCAAGAAACGACGCGCCGCGATAGACCGAATCTCCCTCAATGCCTTCGAAAATGTGGCCGATGATCGAAGTGGAAACCAGCGGATCGAAGACGATGGGCACCTGCGCCGTCTTTACCTTGCGCGCACCGAGGCGGCGGATGGTGCGCTGGGCGGCCACTTTGCCGACATGCTCGGGCGATTCAAGGCGGCTGAGGCTGCGCGCCACGGAGAACCAGTAATCGCGCTGCATGGCGCCATCGTCGGTTTGCGCAATGGGCACGGCGGCGACGGAACAATATGACCGCTGAAATTCACCGACGAAGCCGAGCGAGTTGGCGAGAACTTTGCGGCCGGTGGCGGCGTCGAAGGATCCGCCTTCGGAATTCTTGATGCGCGGATCGTAATCGAGCGCGGCTTTTTCGGCGCGGCGGGCGTAGGCGATGCGCTCTCCACCGGGTAGCGAGTAAACGTCGGCAGAGTAAAGATCGAGGTCGCCGGAAATCGAGCCCAGCTGCGAGGCGTCGGGCAATCCGCCGAAGGGATCTTCAGAGGTGATCTTGGAGAGTTCGATCGCCGACTTGACCATGCGATCGAGGCCTTCGCGGGAGAAGTCGCTGGAATAGGTGCTGGCCGCGCGTTTGCCGTTGAAGACGCGGACGCCGACGGATTTCGATCCGGATTCCTTCAGGGTTTCGACCTGGCCAAGGCGAACTACGGTCGAGAATTCGTCACCTTCGCGGATAACGCATTCAGCGGCGCTGGCGCCGCCCGCCATGGCGCGGCCGACGATGTCCTGCGCGAGCGAGCGGAGGTCGGTGGTGGTGTGAGACTTCTGGCTTTCGAGTTCAACGGACGACATAGTTTTATTATCCCAAAGAAAGGGGGATTCGGTCTGCCCGTTGGCGAATCACCTTTCGAATCGGTATTTATTGGATGAAGCCCGGATCGAAACGATTGATAATAATGCAAATATGCATTACAGTAACGGAATACGAGGTGCGGAATGTCGACGCTAACCGTAACCGCCAGAGGGCAAGTAACGTTTCGCAAAAAGGTGATGGATCATCTCGGCGTGAAGCCGGGTGGAAAAATTCAGATCGACCTGCTGCCGGACGGCCGAGGTGTAATCAGGGCAGCCCGATCCGGCGGCAAAATCGAAGACTTCTTTGGTCTGCTGGCAGGAAAGACGAAGAAAGTCGCAACCATTGAAGAAATCAACGAAGCCGCTGCAGCCGGGTGGGCGGGCCTTGTCGATTACAGGAAACGTCCCAGACGGAGAAGATCATGAGGATCGCGGTGGACACGAACGTTTTGGTGCGGGCCGTTGTCCGCGACGATTCTGAGCAATATGAAGCCGCGACTGGGATTATGGGGCGCGCCGACACGGTGGCCCTCGCTCTACCATGCCTTTGCGAGCTAGTCTGGGTTCTGCGTTGCGTGTATCGTTTCCAGCCTGCTGATGTCGGCAAGGCAATTCGCATCCTAACCGGCCCGGAAAATGTGGAAGCCAATCGCCCCGCGGTCGAGGCTGGGTTGGCTATGCTTGATGCCGGCGGAGATTTCGCCGACGGCGCAATTGCTTACGAAGGGCGCTGGCTGGGCGGAGAGACTTTCGTCTCGTTCGATCGCCAGGCGGTCGCGATGCTCAAAGCGCAAGGACAGTCGGCGCGGTTGCTATAGGCCGAACCCGCAAATGGCCTTCCGTCGGTTGCGGGCGGTTCAGGATCGTCCCGCAGAGTACAGTCAATCCTGCGTTCTGACTTCTCACTTCTGCATTCACCCTACTGCATGAACCCGCCGGTATCTTTGCGCGCCGTGCCGCCGACGGTCAGGCGATCGACCTTTAACGTCGGAATGCCAACGCCGACTGGTACGGCCTGGCCATCTTTACCGCAGGTGCCAACGCCTTCGTCGAGCTTGAGATCGTTGCCGACCATGGACACGCGCGTCAGCACGTCAGGTCCGTTGCCGATGAGAGTCGCGCCTTTGATCGGCGCGGTCACCTGGCCGTCTTCGATCAGATAGGCTTCCGACGCCGAAAATACGAACTTGCCGTTGGTGATGTCGACCTGGCCCCCGCCAAAGTTGACCGCGTAAATGCCACGCTTCACTGAGCGCAGAATATCCTGCGGATCGTCGTTGCCGGCGAGCATATAAGTATTGGTCATGCGGGGCATGGGAATATGCTCATAGCTTTCGCGGCGCCCGTTACCGGTGTTGGCCACGCCCATCAGGCGTGCAGAAAGTTTGTCGCTCAAATAACCCTTCAGAATGCCCTTTTCGATGAGGACGGTGTTTTGCGTGGTGTTGCCTTCATCATCCACATTCAATGAGCCGCGGCGCCAGGGCATGGTGCCGTTATCCACTACGGTGCACTTTTCGCTGGCTACGCGCTTCCCGATGAGACCGGCAAACGCGGACGTCTGTTTGCGATTGAAATCGGCTTCAAGGCCGTGGCCCACTGCTTCATGCAAAAGCACGCCAGGCCATCCCGGGCCGAGTACGACTTCCATGTCTCCGGCGGGAGCTTCGCGGGCGTCGAGTTGCAATATCGCCTGACGGGCAGCCTCTTTGGCGAAATATTCTGGCGTCTTCTCGCCGAAAAAGAAATCGAGCGCCACGCGTCCACCGCCGCCGGCCGTTCCACGCGCAGAGTTGCCGTCAGTTTTCGCGAGGCAAAAAACGTTCATGCGCGCCAGCGGCTGCGAGTCTTCGGCAAAAGTGCCATCGGATCCGATCACGAGAATATTGCGTAGCTCATCAGCGTAACTCGATCGCACTTCTTTAATGCGTGGATCGTAGGCGCGGGCAGCGGTGTCGCCCCGCATGACGAGTTCAACCTTCGCGGTGATTTCGGCGTCGACCGAAGGCAGCGTAACCGGATAAAGACTGCGCGCTTGCTTTTCCTGAAATCCCACTGACGGCGTCTTTGCCGGGCCGCTGGCGATGAGCGCAGCGGTGCGGGCAGCATGCAAAATGCGCGCGGGTGAAAGGTCGTCGGTGTAGGCGTAGCCGGTGCGCTCGCCGGAGATGACGCGAATGCCGCACCCCGCCGAGATTCCCTGCGAGGCCGACTTCACCATGGATTCATCGACCAGAAGCGAGGTCGAGGAAAGATATTCAAAATAAAGGTCGGCGTAGTCGCCGCCGGCCGAGAGCGCAGCCGCCAAGTAGCGTTCAAGATCGCGCTCGGTCAGGCCGTAATGTTCGAAGAAGAAACGAGATTTTTCCACAGTCATTTGATGATTCCGCGCCCCGCTTGGACTCGGGCTAGGTTGATTATCCCACACCCGGAAAATGCCGAAAAATGGTTAGTTATCACAGACGCAGCTATGCGTAGCTGGGACACTTTCTGTCATGACGCCAGATTCGATTGCGAAAGCGCTTTCAGAATTCCTTCGTTGCGCACAGGATGCCGTGATCGTCGAAGACGGCGCAGCGGTCTTTGATCTGCGCGAGTCGAAGTATTCCATTTCAGGAGAGCGCAACAAGTGCCTGCTGCATGTCTGGTCAGCAGAAAGAAATGCCGTTCGACGTGTTCTCGATCTTGAACTGAAGAACGACGTGTTACGGCTGAGCGTGCAACGCATGGGCCAGACGAAGCCGACCAAGCTCGAAATTTGCCGCGAACGTGACCGGCGAACGCCCTCCGCCAAGCGCATGGCGCGATTGGCCTATAGCCGCGTGCTGGGCCGCGTGCTGATGAAACAGTTCCCCGGTTGGAAAGCCACGGCGTTGAGCACAGCAATAGACTTGGAACGATCATTCGGCCCAGTTTACTCACGTGGGTTGCTGTGCCAGGGCCAACGCGGGTTTGCCGTGCTCGGCGTGAACGCCGAAGAGACCCAGGCATCGATCGACGGATCTCTAACCTTCGGAATTGTCTGGCTCGATTCGTGCCGTACCGCCCAGGCCGGAAAGATGGTCGTCGAAGGTTTAAAGCTGTTTCTCCCCGCCGGAAAGTCGGCAGTCGTGCGCGAACGCATCGCGTATCTCGACCGGTTCGCAGCCAAATGGCACTTGTACGAAGTCGATGGGCGTGAGGAACACGCAAAGGAAATCGATATCGCCGACTGCGGAAACGTAGCAACCCGTTTGGTCCGAGTAACCGATGAGATGGCTACGCGCGATCGCTTCGGCAGTGAAATCGCTATCGTCCACGAACTGATGCCGGAAGCCGAGATCGCAATATTGTCTCCGGCGGAGATCGCCTTCCGCTGCCATGGGCTCGAGTTTGCACGAGCCCGGCTCGCGCAGAACCCAGCCAGTTTTCGCATGCCAGCCGAACTTGTGTTCGGCCTGGGCGTGGAAGAGAAGATTTATGACCAAGAAACTGCCACCCTGTTTGAACTACTGGTGCGCGGCATCGGCGAAGTGCGTCACAACGAAGGCCCACGCGACCACCCTTTGTGGCGAATGCATCCCGAACGCTGGCTGGAGTCGCTGGTAGTAAAGAACGTGAACGCGCTCGACGAGCGCCTTGAAGCGAGCTCCGTCTACTCGCAGGTCCCGGCGTTTTCCGCGTCCGATCGGGCGATGATCGACGTTCTGGCAATCACGCGTGAAGGACGGCTGGCAGTCATCGAACTCAAAGCCGACGAAGACATCCACCTGCCTTTGCAGGCCCTCGATTACTGGTCGCGCGTGGCCTGGCACCATGCGCGCGGTGAGTTCAAAAAGTTCGGTTACTTCTCCGATCACGAACTCAGCGACGAAAAGCCTTGGCTGGTGCTGGTGGCGCCCGCCCTCCGGGTGCATCCGGCAACCGATACGCTGCTGCGCTACATTTCCCCGCGCGTCGTATGGATGCTGGCCGGAATCGATGAGCGATGGCGCGATCAGGTCAGAGTCGTCTTCCGCAAACGCAGTACTGTGGAGACGGAGGCGCAGAGATACGAAGTACCATCTTTGCTGAGAACCGGGTCGTAAGCTTAAGGATTATCAATACTGCCAGCGCCGTTTTGGGCGTTCTTGGGATTTGGCTGATGTCGCGATGTTACGCCCGGCAATTTGGTAGAAATATTTTGTTCGCGCTCATCTATCCGATCCTTATTTTCTGCGGAAAAAGCGACAGGGTGCGCCGCCTCGTGCAAGCCAAAGCCGATTCAAGCCGCGATATGCCCGATTCGGTCATGAACATGACGCTCGGCATCAATTTGCTGTTCTGGGCGTTCTTCCTGCAGTTGATCAGCCTACTAATTGATTACCTCCAAAAAAATAGGGGTGCCGGATTTTTTGTTCGAAACCCTGTCACAATTTTCCTTCGAGGAGCGTTGTACTGATGTGAGCGCATCCGATGAAGCTCTGGCAGAGGTAAAGGCAGCCCAGACGGAGTTCGATCTGGGGGCAGTATTTCGCTCGCAGTATGCTCGCATCGCTCGCATTATCGGCCGCGTTGTTCGCGATTCTGCCCGTGCAGAGGAACTCGCCGTCGAAGTTTTCCTGAAACTGTCACGCAGCCCACGCGCACAAAGAGAGAACACCGAAGCCTGGCTCTACCGCGTAGCGGTGCGAACCGGCCTCGACGAGTTACGGCGATCGGCCCGCCGGTCCCGGTATGAGCACCTCGTGTCGTTTGTACGTGGTACGCCAACGCCGGAGGAAATACTCGCCGCCAACCAGGAGCAGGAACGGGTGCGCCGAGTATTGTGCCTGATCTCACCGCGGCAAGCCGAGCTGCTGCTTCTTCGCAGCCAGGGACTTACTTATGACGAGGTTGCCGCCGCGCTCAAGCGGAATCCGGCCTCCATCGGCACGCTTCTCAGCCGCGCGCAAGACTCATTTCGAAAGGAGTACATAAAACTCTATGGACCGCGATAGCCTAGCAAATCCCGATTGGGTCGACGACCGCCTGGCTGCCCTCGGCCTCGATAGCAATTGGCAACCCAATACCTCCGATGCGTGGCTGCGTTTGCAGGCCCTGCGGCATCAGCGCAGCAGCAGCCGTTCCCGCTGGGCGTTGCTCGCCGTGGCAGTAACTGCCGCGCTGCTTTCTCTCATGACATTCCACTCCCCACGCGTCTTTGCCCATTACTGTCTCGACTGCTCAGTCGCTTTTTGGCAGAGCCTGTCGACGGCAGGCCCGGCTCAACCGCCGGTCAACCCCGAAACAGATCGGCGGCTCGCCCCCGATTTTGCTCTGCAAGACTCGTCCGGCAAGACCATCAGGGTTTCCGACTTTCGCGGTCAGGTCGTGTTGTTGAATTTCTGGGCGACCTGGTGCGGCGGGTGCGAGACCGAAATTCCATCGCTGATCCACTTTGCGGACAAGTACAAGAACGACGGATTCAGCATCGTCGGTGTCGCCATGGACGATGATGGCTGGAAGGCGGTTATGCCTTACCTGAAGGCCAAGAAAATTAATTACTCAGTAGTGATCGGGAATGAAACCTTGGAGAAGCTTTACGGCGTCACCGCCATGCCGGTGAGCGTATTGATCGATCGTAACGGCAGAATCGCAGATGAGCATTGCGGAGTGATCAAGAAAGCTCAATATGAACCGCTAATTTCTGCGGTACTGCAGGAAAAGCCCTAGCGTTATCCGATAGCGCTTCCAAAAATAAATGGGGCGGCCTTTTGGCCGCCCAACTAACGAATAGCAAATGACTTGATCTACGCTCGCGCCGGACTTTCCCCGCCCTGCGCCAGTCCCGGACGTCCCGGTTCCGGCTTCAGCACCTGCTGCACGCCGTCTTCGGTCTTCGGCGGAGGCACGATCGTCGGCAGCTCTTTGCCTTCGATGATCATCTTGATCTCGTTGGCGTCCAGCACTTCGCGCTCCAGCAGCGCCAGTGCAATGCGGATCAGCGCTTCGCGGCCTTCGCCCAATATGCCCTTAGCCGTGTCATATCCCTGGCCGATAATGCGCCGCACTTCCTCGTCGATTTTGATTGCGGTGGCTTCGCTGTAATCGCGATGCTGCGCAATTTCGCGTCCGAGGAAGATCTGTTCTTCTTTTTTGCCGAAGGTCAGCGGACCCAGTTCGCTCATGCCGAACTCGCAAACCATTTTGCGCGCCATCTCCGTGGCCCGCTCAATGTCGTTGCCTGCGCCCGTGCTCATCTGGTTCAGGAACATCTCTTCCGCAATCCGGCCGCCCATCATGATGGCGATCTCGGTCTCCAGATAGTCCTTGGTGTAGTTGTGCTTGTCGTCGATCGGCAATTGCATGGTCACGCCCAGAGCCATACCGCGCGGGATAATCGTGACCTTATGCAGCGGATCGGAATTCGGCAGCTTCGCCGCTACCAGCGCATGCCCCGCTTCGTGATACGCCGTGACTTTCTTTTCCTCTTCTGACAGCAGCAGCGACTTGCGCTCCACGCCCATCAGAACTTTATCCTTGGCGATCTCAAAGTCGTACATCAGCACCGCTTTGCGGTTCTGCCGCGCTGCGCCCAGCGCCGCTTCGTTAACCATGTTGGCCAGATCCGCGCCCGAAAATCCCGGTGTTCCACGTGCCAGCACGCTGAGATTCACATCGTCAGCCACCGGAATCTTCCGCGTATGCACTCGCAGAATTTCTTCGCGTCCGCGCACATCCGGCCGGCTCACAACTACCCGCCGGTCAAATCGCCCCGGACGCAGCAGCGCCGGATCGAGAACATCCGGCCGATTCGTCGCCGCCATCAGAATCACCCCTTCGTTCGACTCAAACCCGTCCATCTCCACCAGCAGCTGGTTCAGGGTCTGCTCGCGCTCGTCGTGCCCGCCGCCCAGGCCAGCACCACGGTGCCGTCCCACGGCGTCAATTTCGTCGATGAAGATAATGCACGGCGCATTCTTCTTGCCCTGCTCAAACAGGTCACGTACGCGGCTCGCGCCTACGCCGACAAACATCTCAACAAAATCCGAGCCTGAAATCGAAAAGAACGGAACGTTTGCCTCGCCGGCGACTGCCCGAGCCAGCAGAGTCTTGCCTGTTCCCGGAGGCCCAACTAGCAACACGCCTTTCGGAATCCGTCCACCGAGCTTCTGGAACTTCTGCGCTTCGCGCAGGAACTCAATAATCTCACGCAGCTCTTCTTTGGCTTCGTCTACACCCGCAACATCTTTAAACGTGACTTTTTTCTGCTGCATGGAAAGCAGCCGCGCCCGGCTCTTGCCAAACGAAAGGGCTTTATTGCCCCCGGTTTGCATCTGCCGGATCATGAAGAACCACAATGCCGCCAGCAGGATGAGCGGAGCGAAATTCAGCAGCCAGGTGGGCCAGCCGCCGTTGCTGATGTCGCGGAAATTGATCATGACTCCCTTGCTGCGCAAGGTGTCAATCATCTGTGGGTAGTTGGCGGGAGCGGTGGTATGAAACGCGTTGCCATCAGTTTTTTTGCCGCGCACTTCCATGCCGGTGATGGTGACTTCCTTGACGGCACCCTGATCCACATCAGACATGAACTGCGAAAAATTGACCTCCGTCTCCTTCTGCCCTGAGCTTCCGGCCTTGACCACCTGCCACAGCAGAAACACAGAAAGGACGATTACCAGCCAAAAACCCACCGTTTTAACTGTCGAATTCACTAAACCCGCTCCTTGGGAAAAGCCGCAAAGACCTAGGACTGAGCCCTTGGTTATATAGATGCCCGCCGGACGGTAAAGTCGCGGACCTGACTTATTCTAAACCTTCCCGCCGAAAAAGAAATGCCTTCATTTCCGTGACTTAGGTCACGGCCGGCCGTCGTTTTTGACCGCCAAATAGGGCAGGTTGCGCTCCGTCTGCTCCGGTGAGCCCAAACCGTATCCGAATACGTAGGCTTCATCCACCAGAAAGCCGAAATAATCCGGCTGAAACTGCACCCTCCTCGCCGATTGCCGGTCCAGAAGCGTGGCCACCTTCACCGAGGCCGCCCCACGGCCTTTCAGGTCTCCCATCAGAAATTCCGTGGTTACACCCGAATGCACCAGCCCTTCAACTAATAAGACGTGCTTCTCCCGAATATCGGCGTCGTGGCTGAAAAATATTTCCAGCGCGCCCTCGGGCTTCGTTCCCTCATACTTGTATTTTGGCTTGATGAACTGGCAGGTTACCGGCATTTCCAGCACGCGCACCAAGTCGGACACAAAAATAAAACCGTTTTCGAGTAGCGCCAGTACATGGACGCTGCGGCCCTTGTAGTCGTCGGAGATCTGCCGCGCCATCTCACGGATGCGCTTCTGGATCTGCTCCGCCGAAATCAGCGTCCGCAGCGGCGCGTTCTTGACCGCTTGTTCCATGGTTGAATATCTCACTGATTGTACGCGAACGGCTGTATTTGCCGGAGACCCGTTTGGCTCAGCACGGCATTCGCCCCGCGACCCGCAGTCTGTTTGGCCCTAGGAAGCCCCACACGCGGGGCTCACGCTTTCCGGGCAACCCGACCGCGGCGGCTGCTAAGATGGCGCTCGATGCTAAGGCTAAAGCTTTTGTTTTTTCTCGCGGTCGGAACCATGTGCACAGCGTCCGACAAAGGCCTTTGCCCGCCCCGGCTCACCGGCGACATTCCGTTCGAAAAGAAAGCCGCCCAGCCGAACCCCTCAATGCCCGGTAAACAGTACTTGGGGACCGTCAGCCTCCTCACCCAGCTAAGCGACACCGGCCGTGTTTGCTTCATCGTTTCGATTGATGGCATCAACAAAGACATCGACAAAAAGACCGAACAGGCATCTCAACAGCGGCGCTTCGATCCCGTCCGAAGAGACGGGCGCCCGGTGCCCGCCTTGGCGACGGTTTACGTTGATTACTGGACCCTACCGGGGGGACAGGTTATCGGCGATCCGCCACAAATTGCCTCAGAGTTTGATTGGGCAGACCAGTTTCTCCAGGCCGGTTCAAACATGAATATCTTCGAACTCCCGTCGTTTCAGATGCACGCACAGCTTCAAATCGAAAACAATGGCGAACCCCTCAGGGGAACTTTGCTGCTATTGTGGAACGGGCCAGATCAATGGCGCGAAGACATCAGTTTTCCCGGTTACAGCGAGACCCAAATCGGCGGCAAGGACACTGTCTTTCTTAAGCGGACCACCGATTTCCTGCCCCTACGCATTCAGCAGGTGCACGGCACATTGGGGTTCAGTTCATCGGCGAGTTACGGCTCGTTCTTCCATCCGCTGACAGATTCCAAGGCAACGGTCACCGACGTTCATGCAGAGAAGGTCAACGACAAAGATCTCGTTTGCCTGAACGGAAAAAATCTATGCGTTGACCCGTCGACTCACTCCTTGGCCCGGCAATTGCCATTCGTCGACAGCAATAACTCGCCGGTCGGCGCCAAGTTCTTTCCCGGCCATCTTAGTTGGGTGGACCATGGCAAAATGCTGGTTGAAATCAATGTCACCGACCTGAAAGTGACAGATCGGTTACCAGCATCCTCTTTCCAGGCTCCCCCGGATGCTACATCCAGGCCCGGCTGCATGAATCCAATACCCCCTCGTCTATTGAGCAGGGTAGTTCCGAAGTATCCAAACGATGAGAGGCGGTCAAACGCCCAGGGCAACGTCGCGATCTCCGCCGTGATTAGCAAGGAGGGAATACCGGGCGATCTCCATGTGGTGTCGAGCGTAAGCCCAGGGCTGGACGGTTCAGCCATGGACGCCCTCCGCCAATGGCGTTACCAACCTGCTACCTGCGGCAGCGCCAGTGTAGACGTCGAAATGATTTTGACAGTTATCTTCTCCCTACAGTAGGCCGGCGGACAAAAAAACTGTGCGGCGCTTGCCCGAACTCTGCCTCCGACTTGACTTCTGCCCTCCAACTTCTTACTTCTAACTTCACATGAGGTGCAACCGTGCACATTGATCCCTGGCTATCCCTCGGCGTCTTTCTATCTACCGCGGCAACCGACGCCGTCTACGTCATGTTCAACGCCGCCGTTTCCGCCCGCCGTCGCCTTCCTGCGGCCAGTTGGAGCAGCGTCTGGTATCTGCTCTCGGCCTTTGCTGTCATCAGCTACACCCGCAACTGGGCTTACGTGGGATTCGCCGCCGCCGGCTCCTGGGTCGGCGCATTTCTTTCGATGACCCTCCTCAAAAACTCGCGAGATTCCGTGCTCCCGCGCGGCCCGGCGCAATAGTTCGAGCAGCGTTAGCCGCGCCGCGGCGGTTCCGAACCGGCGCAGCCCATTCCGCGATAGACTGTTTCGAACCAAAACCAAGAGGCAAGCATGAACTCAATAAAATTCGCTCTGAGCCACCTTTTCGTACTCGCGCTAGCTTTCTTGTCGGCATCGTCTTCCCACGCGCAGAGCGCCGAAGCCACCCCTAAGCCCGTCGTGCTCAAGGCCGCCCATCTTTTCGACTCCGTCTCCGGCAAATTAATCGACCACGGTGTGATTGTCGTCGTCGGAAAAAATATTCAGGCCGTCGGTACCGACGCCGCCATTCCAGCCGGCGCCCAAGTTATCGACCTCGGCGATGCCACCTTGCTTCCCGGCTTCATCGACGCCCACGTTCACCTTTCATCCGAGTCTGGCGACGACTGGTATGAAGATTTTTACCAAGGAATATTCCGCTTTCCCGCCGAGCAGGCGCTGTACGGTGCGCACTACGCGAAAGCTACGCTCGAAGCCGGTGTGACCACCGTCCGCGACGTCGGCTCGCAAGACTACACTGCCCTTGGACTTCGCAATGCCATCCACGCGGGAATGATTCCCGGTCCTAACATGCTGGTCTCGAACTACGCCATCGGATCGACCGGTGGTCACGCCGATCAGGATCCATTCCCTCCGCAATTGATCACTCCCTGGGGTCCCATCCAGGGCATTTGCAATGGCCCTGACCAGTGCCGCGCCGCCGTCCGTTACCAGATCAAGTATGGCGCCGACGTGATCAAGTTCATGCCCTCCGGCGGCGTGCTTTCCATCACCGATCCCGTCGACAACGTTCAACTCACGCAGGACGAAATGAACGCCATCGTCTCCGAAGCCCACGCCTGGACGCGCAAAGTCGCTGCGCACTGCCACGGTGACCGCGCCGCGAAGATGGCCATCGCCGCCGGCGTCGATTCCATCGAGCACGGCACTTTTCTTCAGGATGACACCCTTGCCGAAATGAAGAAGCGCCACGTCTATCTTGTTCCCACGCTCTCCGCCGGATATTGGGAGAGCAAACGAATCGATCAGCTTCCGCCCGTGGTTGCCGCGAAGTCTCGCGCCGCGATGGCGCAGATCGATCAAATGATGCAGCACGCCGTCAAAATTGGAGTGCCCATCGCCATGGGCACAGATTCCGGAGTCGGCCCGCATGGCAAAAACGCCGTCGAATTCTGGCTCATGACCAAAGACGGCATGTCGCCCGCGCAAGCCATAATGGCTGGCACCGCCGGAGGCGCCGATCTGCTGGGCGTCTCCGCGCAAACCGGAACTCTGCAAGCCGGCAAGTCCGCCGACATCGTTGCCGTGCCGGGCAATCCGCTGTCCGATATCGAAGCCACTCAGCACCCGATCTTTGTCATGAAACAAGGCGTGATCTACGTGGGAGGAAAATGACGCGTTTCCTCGACGAACCCGCCGTGCGCGCTCGCTTGTCCATACCCGCCCTCATCGACGCCATGGAGCGCGCGCTGGTCGCCTTTTCCAGCGGAGAGGTGCAGCAGCCCGTTCGCACCGTCTTTCCTTTCGGCAGCGATCCGTCGTATTTCGGATCGATGCCCTGCTACGTGCCTTCGCTTCCTGCGCTCGGCGCAAAGCTCGTCACCGTCTGCCGCAGCAACGCCGCGCGCGGACTCGGCACCCACCAAGCCACCATCATCATGTTCGACCCCACCACCGGCATCGTCGACGCCGTCCTCGACGGCCGCTACATCACCGAGGCCAGAACCGCAGCCGCTTCGGCCGTCTCCGCGCGCTTGCTGTCGCGAAAAAATGCTCGCATTCTCGGCATCATCGGTTCCGGCGTGCAGGCCCGCAGCCACGTGGAAGCTCTGTCAACCGTGAGAAAGTTTGACGAAATCCGCGTCTGGAGTCCGAACGCCGACCGGCTTCGTCAATTCGCCGCCGAAACCGGCGTTCGTGCCATGCCCGATGCCGAGTCTGTGGTTCGCGGAGCTGATATCATCGTCACCGTCACCGCGTCACCCACCCCTGTCGTCGAGAACGACTGGGTTGCAGACGGCACACACATCATCGCTGTTGGATCATGCACGCCGAAGCATCGCGAGCTCGACCCCGCGCTTGTCGAGCGCTCTCGCCTGATCGTCGATTCGCGCGCCGCTGCCCTCAAAGAAGCAGGCGATGTGGTGATGGGAATCGCCGAAGGCCGCTGGACCGCCGATCACATCTCCGCCGAACTCGGCGAACTCCCGGCAAGAAAAGATGACCGCGAGATCACCATCTTCAAATCGCTCGGCCTCGCCGTCGAAGACATCTTCGCCGCTCATCTGGCGCTGTCCGCTCGCACCTAGAACACGGTCCGCAGCCGTCCGCCTAGTTACACGATCCGTCATCCTGGAACTTGCCGCCCCCCAGCATGCGCGTCAGAAAATGTCCGCAGGTTATGAGCTTTTGCGACAGCGGATCGTTGCGCAATGCGTTCGGAGACGACGTGTACTGCGCCGTATCCATGTTTTTCTTTGCAGCCACCAGTTGGTCGCTCCACTGTTGCACTAGATTGAAGCCGTTATGCAACAACTGTGCCGCATTGCGGTCGCCATCGGTCGTTGCGGCGGCGTCGGCCAATTGCAGGCTCTGTGACGCCTGATCGCGATAGCCGTTTACCCACTCGTCTGTTACACCGTAATTGCCGCGAATTGCCGACGCCAATGTCGTTGCCCACTCCCGCAGCCGTGCGACCTCTTCAATGCCCGCAATCATAAATTGCTGTGACAACGCTGAGCTGTTTGCCGGCGGCGGAACCGGCACTGGAGGACCTGCCGCCGCTACGCTCCCGGTGCCTCCGCCGGCCGGGAAGTTGATGACGATTCCCGTCCCGTGAAAACTGACCGAACCCTGACCAATGCTGGCGAGCCCCATCACATCCGCGAACAGCCGCCCGTTCTGGTCAATGACGTCAGCTTTCCCACTCTGTCCGTTGATGGTTACGTTTCTGGTTTGCATCGTCGATTGCCCGAGCGCGACGCCGCCGACCACCGCAATGAGCACCAGCGCAAAAATGTTTTCCCAGTGTTTTTTCATAAGACCGTTCCTAAGCCCCCAATTCTACCTTCCCGCACGGCCACAGAGCTTGCGAATAACAGGGTCTAATCGGTCGGCCACGTTATAATTGCGCCCACGGATGGCACTCGCGCCCAACACCAAACTCGGCCCGTACGAGATTCAATCCCCGCTCGGTGCCGGCGGCATGGGCGAAGTCTACCGCGCCCGCGACACCCGCCTCGATCGCAGCGTTGCGGTGAAAATTCTTCCCGCTCATCTCTCCGACCGGCCCGAAGCCGGCGAGCGCTTCGAACGCGAGGCCCGCACCATTTCTTCTCTGAATCACCCCAACATTTGTCATCTGCACGACGTCGGCGATCAGGACGGCGTCCGCTTCCTCGTCATGGAATTGCTCGAAGGCGAAACGCTCGCCGATCGCCTGAAACGCGGCCCGCTGCCGCTCGATCAGGTTCTGAGTTGCGGCGCTGAAATCGCCGCCGGCCTCGAAGCTGCCCACCGCCGCGGCGTCGTCCATCGTGACTTAAAACCCGGCAACATCATGCTGACCAAGACCGGCGCCAAGCTCATGGACTTCGGTCTGGCCAAGGGCGCCAGCACCGCCAAACCCGTATCCGTCGAACTCACCGCAACCATAAGCAGTTCGCAGCCCAGCCCGCTCACGCAGCAAGGCACCATCGTCGGCACCTTTCAGTACATGTCGCCGGAGCAAGTCGAAGGCAAAGAAGCCGACGCCCGCAGCGATATCTTCAGTCTCGGCGCAGTGCTCTATGAAATGGTCACCGGCCAGCGCGCCTTCGAAGGCAAGACCATGGTCTCGGTCGCGGCCGCCATTCTGGAAAAAGATCCCGAGCCTATCCGCAACCTGCAGCCAAACACTCCCATTACGCTCGAACGCGTGATCAGGAAATGCCTCGCCAAGGATCCCGACGCGCGCTGGCAAAGCGCCGGCGACCTCGCCAGCGAACTGAAATGGATCGGCGAAGCGCCTGCTTCCGGCACGCACGCCCAACCCGCGCCAACCACCACCATAGCGAAGTCCGCTCCACTTCCGTGGGCTGTCGCCGCTATAGCATTACTCGCTGTGCTCACGCTTGCCGTTCTTTATTTCGCCCGTGCCCGCGAACCCCGGCCAATGGTCCGAACTCAGATCGCACCCTCCGACAAGCTCGAGTTCAACTTCGTCGGCGACAACGGCGGGCCACCGGTGATTTCGCCCGACGGTAGGAACATCGTTTTCTCCGCCCGCGGCCAGAGCAAAGAGCAGCTTTTTCTGCGATCAATGGATAACCTGACCCCCCAGCCGATACCCGGCACCGAAGATGCAACCTTTCCCTTTTGGTCGCCCGACAGTCGGTCGATCGCTTTCTTCTCCGACGGAAAAATGCGGCGCGTAGACGTCGGTGGCGGACCGTCGGTCATCATCGGCGATGCGCCGGCCGGTCGCGGCGGATGCTGGGGCCCCAATGGCACCATCCTGTTCTCTCCGCAGTTCAGCTCTCCGATATACCAGAGTCCAGCAACCGGCGGAACTCCCGCCCCCGTCACCAGGCTCTCGGAAAAATACACAACCCATCGCTGGCCTGCGTTCTTGCCCGATGGCCGTCACCTCCTCTATCTGGCCGCCAACCACGCCACGCCGAGCGGCGAAACGGCTGTCTTCTGGGCATCGCTCGACGGCAAACAGAACAAACTCGTAGTTCTGAGTTCGTCGAATGCAATTTATGCGGCCGGCTATCTGCTCTACGTCCGTCAGAATGCGCTCATGGCCCAGCCTTTCGATCAGTCGTCCGGTGAACTCAGCGGCCAGGCTGTGGCATTAAACGATGACGTGCAAGTCGATAGCTCGGTCTGGCGCGGCACATTTTCCGCTTCTGACAACGGCACCATGGTCTACCAGCCCGGGCAAGCCACGGGTGGACTGCAATTGACATGGTTCGACCGCAATGGCAGGGACACTGCGAACCTGGGAGCGCCGGACAACTACTATCAGGTGGAACTCTCACCTGACGGCAAAAAGGCTGCCGTCGCCATCGGCACGTTCACGGTGGGCATCTGGATTTACGATGTCGAACACAACACGCGTACTCGCTTCACCTTCGGCAATGACGCTTATCTCAGCCCCATCTGGTCACCGGATGGCAAACAAATCGCTTACATGACCGGACGGACTGGCTCGCTTGGCGCTGACGCAATCATGGAGAAGCCTGCCGATGGATCGGGCGAGGAAACGAAACTTCTCGACCTGACCGCCAACAAGTTTTCCATCCAGTTCCTGGGATTGTCGCAAGGGCTCACCAGTTGGTCACCGGACGGCCGCTATCTTCTTTTTGTCACCGGCACCGGCTACTCCGGCAATGGAACCGACCTTTGGGCCCTTCCGCTGTTTGGCGATGGCAAACCATTCGCCTATATCGCCGGCCCGGGCAACCAGCAGTATGCCGAATTCTCCCCGGACAGCCACTGGGTCGCATACACCTCAGATGAATCCGGCCAACTCGAGGTCTATGTGGCGCCGTTCCCGTGGACCGGCGCGAAATGGCAGGTTTCAAACGGCGGCGGCGCGCAGCCGCGCTGGCGGCGCGATGGCAGGCAACTTTATTTTCTGAAGATCGGAAGCGCCAGTGTTTACCAAGCTGACGTCACTTCGCACGGATCGACGTTCGAAATCGGCCAGGTGCGGCCGCTGTTCCAGGTCAACGATTTTTCTCCCAACACGGCCGGCCAGCAGTATGACGTGACCGCCGACGGCCAGCGCTTCCTGCACATCACCACCGGCAACAACGGCAAGCTTCCGCTCAATGTGATTCAGAACTGGACCACCGCGCTCAAAAGTAAGTGAAGCTCTTCCACCCAGTTATCTTGCCAACCAGCCAGTCAACGCCGCCCCCACGATCAGCCACGCCGAATTAATCCGAAAGCGCATCAACAGTGCCGTGCTGGCTACCAGAATTGCGGCCGTGATCCAGTCGATCACCGAAGCTCGCCCCAACTGCCACGCCACCACCGCCATCAGCGCCAAAGATCCAACCACTACCCCATCCAGAATCGCTGATGCAATTGCCGACCGCCGCAGCTTCGGCAGCAGGTGCGCGCTCGAAGCCACCAGCACAAACCCCGGCAAGAAGATCCCCACCGTCCCCACCACTGCGCCCCGTATTCCCGCGACCAGGTAGCCGATAAACGTCGCCGTCGTGAATAGCGGCCCTGGCGTAAATTGCCCCACCGCGACGGCATCAATCAGTTGCTTCTCCGTCAGCCAGTGCAGCTTTTCGATGAACTCCGCTCGCAGAAATGCCAGCAGCACGTATCCGCTGCCGAATACCGTCGCTCCAATTTTCAAAAACGACAGGAACAATCTGAGAAGACTAACGGGAAGTGTCGCCGCCGCTGCCGGCGCGATCGCAAGCCCAGCCCATCCGTTAAGCCGCAGGAGAACTGCTGCCAAAGCGGTCCGTTGCTTTCCAAACCAGATTGGCGCGCACGACGTCACGCCCGCAATCGCAAGCACCGCCAGCGGCGCAACGCCGACGGCACTCAAGACAACCGCGCCCACTCCGATCGCTGCCAGAAACCCGCTCTTCACCGCCGCCCGAGATAAGCTCCACAACGCCTGGAGGATGATCGCAATCACCGCCGGCTTTATGCCGTGCAGAATCCCCGCGACTTGCGGCAACGAGCCGTATCGCGCGTACACCGCGGCAATGAGCGTCACCAAAACCGCCGCCGGAAAAATAAAGCAACATCCCGCGACCAACAGCCCCGCCCATCCACGCTTCGATTGACCAACGAAGATCCCGACCTCCGTCGAGCTCGGCCCCGGAATCAGGCTCGCTGCGGCCAGCCGGTCTAGAAACTCCGGCTTGGTGATCCAACCCCGCTTGGTGACGAACTCGTCCTCCATCATGGCAACATGTGCCGCAGGTCCGCCAAACGCGGTGGTACCGAGCTTCAGAAATACGAACGCCAACTCCGTCAGCGACACTCGGCCGTCTGGGTCAGCACCCTGCTCAGTGTGTTCTTCGTTCATCGAAGCACAAGACTACCCGAACCCGCTGCGATGAGAAAGCAAAGGTCCGGCACGTCGGCAGAAACAAAAAACCGCCCAAGAATATTGGGCGGCTCAGCATCTGTTCGCGATTCTCTTACTGAGTCAGCAAAAACCCGTGGTACGCGCCATTCGAATCAATGTACAGCCCCGTGATCGCACCATTTACATTGCTGTCATTCGGGATCGTGCCTTGGAATGTACCCGCGCCCGCGCCCGGCACATTGATCTTGGTGACTGTCCCGCCGGAAGTTCGCTCGAATCCGTGATACGCGTCGTTGCTGTCGGTATATTGTCCGCTGACAGTTCCGGCGTCGCTGATATTCTCACCGTACGTCCCCTCGCCAATAATAGTGCCGGCGCCGTTGACGTTAAACTTGGTGATGGTGCCGTTGGTCTCCCGCACAAAGCTGTGCGTCACGCCATTTGAATCCTCGTAGACTCCCGAAATTTCTCCGGATTTATTGATGCCCGTGGCATGCGTGCCTTGAGCACTGTTCTTGCCTGCGCCCGAAACGCTGAATTCCGTAATCGTGCCGATCGAGGAGCGCAGAAAGCTATGGGCCACGCCGCTCGAATCGGAGTATTGCCCTGCTACTTCACCGGAGTCATCGATGCCATCCGTTTCCGCAACCCGTGTTCCCTGGCCGGAAGCGGTCCCCGCGCCCTTGGCGCTGAATTCCGTGATCGTGCCACTGGCCGAACGGACAAAACCGTGCGCCACGCCGGCGGTATCGACGTATTGGCCAACGATCTCTCCGGAAGAATTGATGCCATACGCCGATGTTCCTTGTCCCGCCTTGGTGCCCGCATGTGGAGCGTTAATGGTCGTGAACGTACCACTACTGCTGCGCACAAAGCCGTGCAGGACGTTGCTCGAATCAACCGAAAACCCCACGATCTCCCCACTCGAGTTGATGGCGTAGGCAAGCGTGCCCTGATACTTGCTGCTGCCCACATGCGGCGCTTGAAATGTTGTGAACGTGCCATCGGACGCACGCACAAAGCTGTGATATCGCGTGCTCGAATCGATGTAATACCCCGCAATCGTGCCAGATGCATTGATGGCAGTCGCCAGCGTGCCCTGGTACTGCCCTTTGCCCGCACCCGGAGCGTTGAACTTAGTGATGGTCGTCTTCGGCGCAGCTTGCGCCCACGCCGCCAAAAAGTAAATAGCCAAGAAAAGCAAAGTCTGAGTGGCCGTGGTTTTCACGCAATCATCCTCCCAGGAGTAGTTGTGACTGTTGGCCGCATGAGGGGGGAGGGCCGCTGCCGCACAGATTCTCGTATTTCGCCGCAATAGTCAAGGCCAAAACGCCTGCTTCACCGCTAAAATCCCCACCAGATCGGCTTTTTGGCCAATTGCTCCCTAGGAATGCCAACCAGCTTTTCGCATTGTGCAAACTCTTGCACAAGCGGTGCCCCGCTCATTCGCTTCCATCGCCGACGAGCGGGGCCCAAGGGCCACCTAGGGCGTAATCTCGAAGATCACCCCGTTGTTACCACTTCCGCCGCTCTGTGCAGCACCATAAAGGTTGCCAGAACCATCTTCGGTTACCCCCCCGCTGGGTATCGCCCCATCGGCCGCGCCGGTAAAGCGGTACACCACCGAGTATTTGCCGCTGGTGCTGGCCCGATAAATCACTCCGCATCCGAACGTACACGCCGAGTTCACCGTCCCACCATACACGGTTGTTCCGTAGAGGCTGCCAGCCACATCCAACAGGGGACCCGAGGGAATTTGGCCATCATTCGACTTCACCCCAAACGTATGCAGCACCGTCTCTGTGTTTGCATTCAACGAGAACACCACCCCGCATCCCGCCGACGCCACCGGGCAACTGGTGCTGCCGCCATACTGAGTCACGCCGTAAAAAATGCCGTGCTCGCGGATCAAGCCCCATCGTGGCGAAGTCCCTTTCGCGCCTTCAGAAAACGTGTAAAGCGTCTTCGGCTTGCCGGTTGTGCTCATCTCAAAGATCGTCCCGCCATTCCCTGGCAGATAGCTTCCACCAGTCTCTCCATAGAGGTTGCCGGACGTGTCTGCGATTAGATCTTGCGGAAATCCTCCTCCGGTCTCGGCGTTAAATCTATACAACACACTTTCTTTACCGCCCGGAGCAATCTTGTAAATCACTCCACAACCCAGACTACCGTCGCAACCGGAGACGCCGCCAAAGCTCGCCGCGCCGTACAAATCATCCCCGATTTCGACCAGACCCAGTTCAGGCTGACCTTCGTTCTGCGCGCCATCCGCTCCGCCTTTGAATTTATGCAGCACCGTTAACGTGCCGTCCGGCTTCAGTTTGAACACCGTGCCGCAACTGCATACGCTGTCTCCACCGAGCGACGTGACTCCATAAAGATTGCCTTCGGAATCTCGGATCAACCGGCCAATGGGCAGTCCACCGTCAGTCCCGCCGGTAAAGCTATAGAGAGTGGTGTTACGTGCCTTGGAATCCAGCTTGAAGACTACGCCGCGGTTCGAAGCTCCTCCAAACACTGTGGTGCCGTATAGGTTGCCATTGTCATCCAGCAGCAGGCTGCCGTTCGGCGAACTACCGTCTGTAAAGTCGAATGTATAAAACACCTTGAAGGTCTGGGCGGATGCCGCGGTTGCCAGCAATATTGCAGTCAGCAGAGCGAGCGTGAATCTCATCGATGTCTTTCCTTTCGGTCGGTTATGCATACGGATCGGTGGCCCAGGCTTGCAAGCGCATGCGCGAACTAACCTGGGATGGAACGGCCAGCAGACTTCTCAATGCCGTACTGGGCGAGCGTTTCCGCCCAGTCGCGCAGCCAACATTATAAGTCCGTTAAGCAAAGCATGCCGTCAATGATGTGGGTTTTGTGTCGAAATATTTAGGATAGCTGATGGCCCCAAGACTACTCAATTGGTCTTTGGCAGTTTCTTAGCGGCCTTGCTCGAGTTGTGGCCGGCATTTGGCGTCAACTTGCGCAGCAGAAATTCTTGCAGGACGTTGCTGAGGGAACCTGCCGCAATGCCCACAGCCGCATTCTCAAAGGTCAATTCTGCGCCATTTCGATCTTGCGAGGGATAGTAAGCGTTCGAAATGGCTCCCGAAGCCAGATTTCCCAGAACATTCGAATAGTTGGGCTGCCAGCGTCGATTGTCGCCCTTGCAGATCACCGAATTCGCAACCGCATACAAAAACCGCGACCCCACGCTGCCAGTTCCCTTATAAAAATATCGCGGGTCCTGTTTCAGCAGCGTCGCAAATATGGCGCCCCCAATAAAAGTGCCGGTTACCGTATCGGCGTAATTGGCGCCAAAGCGCTTCGCATAACCCTCCGCACCCTGCCCGTAGCCAATAAAGTGATTTTGCGCCTGCTGCACGCCGGCCAGTCCTCCCACCACCAGGAACGTCACGGGATCCACCACCGTCTTCCATGCCAACTCAAACTTTTGTTTCGCGTTCAGGGGTGCGGCATCGGGTACGTAACTCACGTAAAAATTCGGAATCGCGCCGAGCACCCGCTGTTTCTCCTGAATCTCGATCTGCTCCTGCGCCACTTCCTCCTGCGGAACTCCAACCTTCACCTCGGTCACGTTTGTGGCAACCGCCAGCATAGTCGCGGGCAGTTCATCTCGTTCTGCCGGATGCAGAGTTACAGGGATCGTTTGCGTCGCAAAACCCGGCGCTGCAATTTCAAGCTGGAAGTTTCCCGCCGCCACATTGCTGAACAAGAATTGACCGTCGGCATTCGATAACATTTCCTGCTTATAGGAATCACTGCCGGTAAGCTTCACCTGCGCGCCGGCGACCAAAGCTCCATCCTGATCAATGACTCTCCCGCTAATGCTTCCCGGCAGCGCCGGCGGCTGGTTGTCCGCTCCGGTCGCATCAGTTTGCAACGCGGCAGCCGTGGGCGCTTGGCCCGGATTCTGTGCCGCGCACTGCGGCACCCACCCTAAAACAAAAAATACGAGCACGATGAGTCCGACCTTCAATTGGACGGGCGCGAACGGCACAAAATATCCTTTCCAGTGATTCTCATCGAAGAATCATCCTTGTTCGTACACTATTTCGCTCGCTACCCAAACCAAAGTGCAGGTATGGCCCAGCCTGGGATAGTGCCGTCGGTTGCAATTTCCGCCTCCTGTTGATGTGATCACCTCATCCGTTCCAAACCGCCTTCCCATGAGATGCAAATTCCGGCGGAGTTTTCCCGCGCAACCTGAGATAAGTCGCAAAGATTTAAAGATAGACGGCTCCTTATGGAACCTGCCCAAACCACTTCGTAAAGTTTCGTCAAAAGTCACGAACCAAATGCCGCCCACAGTCCAACTCCCCGCTCTTCATTGACTTACCCGGCGCGCTTCCGTAACATTTCAGGCCAATGCTCGGCGAGACCATCTCCCATTACCGCATTGTCGAAATGCTCGGCGGCGGTGGCATGGGCGTCGTCTACAAAGCCGAAGACATAAAGCTTCATCGCTTCGTCGCGCTGAAATTCCTCCCCGACGACGTTGCCAAAGACGCACAGGCGCTCGCTCGCTTTCAACGTGAGGCGCAAGCCGCGTCCGCGCTCAACCACCCCAATATCTGCACCATTTACGAAATCGGCGATGACAACGGCCGCCAATTCATCGCCATGGAATTTCTGGAGGGCGTCACCCTCAAGCACGCCATCGCCGGACACCCACTCGAAACCGAAACTGTTCTGTCGCTAGCCATCGAAATTGTCGACGCCCTCGACGCCGCCCACGCCAAAGGAATCATCCATCGCGACATCAAGCCGGCAAATATTTTCGTCACCGAGCGCGGACACGCCAAGATTCTCGACTTCGGGCTGGCCAAGGTTGCGGCGCCCAGCTCATCCAGCCGAATCGCCTCGGCTAATACCATGACCGCGCAGAGCGACCTCACCAGTCCCGGTTCCACGCTCGGCACCGTCGCCTACATGTCACCCGAACAGGTTCGCGGCAAGGAACTCGACGGCCGTTCCGATCTTTTTTCGTTCGGTGCTGTGCTTTATGAAATGTCCACCGGAGCACAGACCTTTCGCGGTGACACTTCCGGCGTCATCTTCGATGCCATCATGAACCGCGCGCCCGCGTCGCCAGTTCGCCTCAATCCCGGCCTGCCCGCAAAATTAGAAGAGATCATCCTCAAAGCCCTCGAAAAAGATATTCCACTGCGCTACCAGCACGCCGCGGACCTCAAGGCCGATCTGCAGCGGCTCAAGCGTGACTCGGGATCCGGACGCCAGGCCCCACCGCCCCCCGAAACCCCTGCCTCAACTTCGTCCGCCGCGCACAGCGCCCAACTCGCTGCCGCCGTACCATCACGCAGAAAATTTGCCTGGGCCATCGCCGCTGCGGTTGCGGCCGTCGCCCTTGCGTTGGCAGTCGAGCATTTTTATTTCCAGCCCAAGGTCGTCCCTTTTCAGAATGTGACCTTCACCAAGGTGACGGAAAGCGGCAACGCATCCGTCCCGGCCTTGTCTCCCGACGGCAAATACCTTCTTTATGTGATCGGAAGTCACGGGCAGGAGGGTCTCTGGCTGCACAACATCCCCAGCGGCAGTAACACTCAGGTCATTGCGCCTGAGGCAGGCGCGCATTTCTCATCGCTGGCCTTTTCTCCCGACGGCAACTACCTCTTTTTTATCCGCGCCGAACACGGCAGCTTTACTTATCGTTTTCTTTACCGCGCTCCCGTGCTCGGGGGCACACCGGAGAAAATCGTCACCGACATCGACTCCACCATGACTTTCTCCCCCGACGGCCGCAAAATCGCCTACGTGGTTTTGAACGATCCCACACCTGGAAAATTTCGTCTGCTCATCCGCTCTCTCGAAAACGGCGAAGAACGTGTCCTGGTCGATCAGCCCATGGGCGACTCCTTTACCTTCCCCTCCTGGTCGCCGGATGGAAAAACCATCATCGGTGTAGCCACGACGGCGAACTCCCATGCTGGCTCTCTGCTGGCGGTGGATGTTGCTTCCGGCAAAGTCAGCACCTTCCTCGATCCCGCCGATTACGCCTTTATCCAGGCTCTCTGGATGCAGTCCGGAAAGGGCTTGCTGGTGCTCGCCTCCGACCGTGATTCCGGTTTCCGCCGTGGGCAGATTGGTTGGGTTTCCTATCCTGACGGCGCTTATAGCCCCATCACGCGCGACACCAACGACTATTTCATGCTCTCCGTGTCAGCCGACGGGCAGCTGGTTTCCGCGTCTGTCGCCGAACCTCATGACGAACTTTACACCATGCCCACGCCGGCCGACGCCGCGCACGCCGAGCACATCAATTCTGACCGTCCAATTCGCGATTTCGCCTGGACCGCTGACAAGAAACTGCTCATCGCCGACAGTTCCGGCTTGAGCCTTCTCGGCGCCGACGGCGCTCGCCTCAAACTCAATACCAGCGGCGCCTTTGGCCCTGCTTATCTCGCTGCTTGCCGTGATGGCCAGTCTCTATTGTTTTCCGCATACGCCGGATCGAAAAACAGCCTCGACCTGTGGAGGATGGATGCCGATGGAGGAAAGCTGAAACCCCTCGGCGGCGGCCCTGACGCCCGTAGAGCAATCTGCTCCTTCGACAGTCGCTCCGTTTTCTATGTCGAGGGTGGCTCAGTTGGCGGCGATTTGATGAAGGTTCCAATTGACGGCGGAAATCCTCAAAAAATTACCGACCTGATTGTGGTCAGTGAACTCGGTCTTTCTCCCGATGGCGAGAGCCTCGCATTCACCACCTTCCACGGCCAGGATGTCGACACCATGCTGGCAATCATTTCCACCACCTCAGGTCAAACCAGATCGTTGACGAAATTTCAGCAGCCGGCGACAGCTTTTATCAGATACTCTCCCGATGGCAAAGCCGTGGTCTATCCCACGCGCGCCGCCAATGTGGACAACCTATGGTGGCAACCGTTGGACGGTTCGCCAGGCCATCAAATCACCAGCTTCGACTCCGAAAGAATCGTGCAGTTTCATTGGTCACTCGACGGCACCCAGTTCGCCATCCTCCGCGGACACGTCAACACTGACATCGTTCTGATTCGTAACAAGCAGCCCTAGTCGACGGCTCGCAATCCGACTCCCACGTTATAATGGCGCTCTCCGATGGCGCTGACTCCCGGAACAAAACTCGGCCCCTACGAAATCCTTTCCCCGCTCGGCGCCGGCGGTATGGGCGAAGTCTACCGTGCTCGCGACACCCGCCTCGATCGTGATGTCGCCATCAAAGTCCTGCCCGCGCATCTCTCCTCCGATCCCGATCTCCGCCAGCGCATGGAGCGCGAAGCCAAAGCCATTTCCGCGCTGAATCACCCTCACATCTGCACCTTGCATGATGTCGGCTCGCAAAACGGCGTCGACTTTCTCGTCATGGAGCACCTAGAGGGCGAAACCCTCGCCGACCGCCTCAAACGCGGCCCGCTCCCGCTCCAAGAAGCATTAAAGATCGGCCGGGAAATCGCTGAAGCCCTCGAAAAAGCCCACCGCCGCGGCATCGTCCACCGCGATCTCAAACCCGGCAACATTATGCTCACCAAAAATGGCCCCAAGCTCATGGATTTCGGCTTAGCCAAACCCTCGCCCGGCGTGAACTCGCGGTCCGACGCGAGCCCGTCGACCCCAAACACTCCCACCATGAGCGTCGCCGCTTTGACCGCTGCGTCTTCTCCTCTAACGCAAAAAGGTATGGTGGTCGGAACCTTTCAGTACATGGCGCCTGAGGTCTTGCAGGGATCCGAAGCCGACGCCCGCTCCGACATTTTCAGTTTCGGCTGCGTGCTCTTCGAAATGCTCACCGCTCGCCGCGCCTTCGAAGGAAAATCGCAGTTCAGCGTTCTCGGCGCAATCCTCGACCAGGAGCCCGATCGCATCTCGACCGTCCTTCCCAACTCGCCTCCACGATTAGACGAAACCGTGCGCCTCTGTCTCGCCAAAACTCCCGACCAGCGCTACGGTTGCATGCACGACGTTCAGCTTCAACTCGAAGCGTTGGCCGACGCGCCCAAAGCCCCAATCCCGCAACTATCGCAGCCCGCACCCAAACCCTCGCGCCTCCCATGGCTCATCGCAGCACTTGCAGCGCTTCTTGCAATCGCCATTGCCTCAGCCTACTTCTTGCAATCATCGCGGCCCGCCCAGGTCATACGCTCTTCCATTCTCCCGCCTGAAGACACCTCATTCGTGACCATGGTGCCGAACTCCGGTCCGCCCGTGCTCTCGCCCGATGGCTCCCGTCTCGCCTTCACCGCCCGCGACGACAAAAGCAAAGTCTTGTTGTACGTCCGCTCCCTGGCCTCCCTCGCCGCGCATCCTCTGCCTGGCACCGACGACGCCATCTATCCCTTTTGGTCGCCGGACAGCCGTCAGATTGCCTTCTTCGCGAACGGCAAATTAAAAAAGATCAACGCCGATGGTGGCCCGCCGCAAGACATCTGCGACAGCCTCAGCGGCCGAGGTGGCACGTGGAGCAAGGACGGCGTCATCGTCTTCACCCCATCTTCCAACCACGCTTTATTCAGCGTCCCGGCCGCCGGCGGCACACCCCAACCCGCCTCGCATCTCGATCCCGACAAGGGCGAGAACAGTCACCGCTGGCCCTGGTTCCTGCCCGACGGCAAACACTTTCTCTATTGGTCGCGAACCTCCCATCAAGGCGAGTCTTCCGTGCTCTACATCGGCGAACTCGGATCGCTAAAAGCCAAACTCCTCACCAAAAGCGAAACCATGGCCGAATACGCCTCCGGCCAACTTCTATCCCTCCGCGGACAAACCTTGATGGCCCAGCCCTTCAACCCCTCACGCATGGAACTCAGCGGCGAGCCTCAGCCCATCGCCGAGCACATCGCCGTAAACGGATCGAGCATCCGTGCCATGTTCTCGGTCTCGGACACGGGCACGCTGGTCTTCCAACCCGGTGACGATTCCACTGGCTGGAACCTCATCTGGTCTGCCCGCGACGGGAAGCCGATGGAAACCGCCGCCCAGGCCTCTCGCTACATGGGACCATCGCTCTCGCCCGACGACGCTCGTCTCGCCGTCACCATCTTCGTCGGCAGTCAGGGCATCGCCGACCTTTGGATTTTCGACCTCGCCCGCGACACTCGCACCCGCGTGACCTTCGGAAGAGGTGTCACCAATGGCACCATCAATGCCAACGTCGGCGAGGCCATTTGGAGCCCCGACGGCAAGACCATCTATTACACATCTATTTCAAAAGGAACTTTCCAGATCTACGCCAAGTCCGCAGACGGCAGCGGCGCCGAGCGCCTCGTCCTCGAAGACGCCGATGCCGGCCTCTATCCCAGCAGCATCTCATCCGATGGCCGTTACTTGATCTACGTAAGACGCCCGAACCAGGGTGAACCCGGCAGTCACATCTGGGCGCTTCCCTTAACGGACGCTGCCAAGGCAAACAACGCAAAGCCGTTTCCTGTCATTCAAGACGCCGACGACGAGAGATCTCCCACTCTCTCTGCCGACGGAAGATGGCTCGCCTACCAGAGCAACGAGTCAGGCCGGCCCGAAATTTACATTACCGCCTTCCCCGCTGCTGGCGCTAAATGGCAGGTTTCCAGCAACGGCGGGACCACCCCGAAATGGCGCCGCGACGGCAAAGAACTCTTCTTCCTTGACCCCCAGGACAATATCGTCGCCGTCGATGTAAACCCATCCCCCAACGCCGTGAAGCTCGGCGCGCCTCACACTTTATTTCAGACGCTTGGAATCCAGCGTGACTTCGGCCCTTACGACGTCAGTGCCGACGGCAAAAAATTTCTCATCAACAGCGGCAACGTGAAGGCCGGCACCGAGCCTCTCACCCTCGTTCAAAACTGGCCCTCCGAGCTAAAGAAATAAACGGAAACATTAGCGCGGCTGCCCCACCCATGTTCTTTGCCACAGGGTGAGTGACGGAATGCCACAACTTCAGCCATGCCGTACCCTTCCCCCAAGATAATCATTCCGGATGGCTTTAGCCGTGAGGAATCTCTTGTCTTCGAAACAGATCACACCGCGCCCGATCTCGTCCCCGGACTTTCGCTCACTCCTCCCGGCGGCCGGACCATCAGCCAGCGGATCAATCCTGCGGCCTTTGCCATGCCGGCTCCCGGAACCTTCGGGGATGCGCCGCGCGATGTTGCTCGCGGGCCCGGCGCTTGGCAAATCGATGTGGCGTTGGGCAAGCATATTCCCTTGACCGAGCGCCTGCAGATGGGATTCCGCGCCGAATGCTTCAACATCTTCAATCACCCACAATACGGATTGCCGCAGGCCACCTTCGGCGTCGCGGGCTTCGGCAGCATCATTCAGACGGTCAACACCACCACCCCAGTCAGCCCGGTCGGCAGCGGCACTCCCCGCGAGATGCAGTTCGCACCTGCGCTTCAGTTTCTGATCGCCGGTGAAAAACCGAATACAACCACGGCCACGGCATCCTGTGACTCAAGCCCGCCCACTCCCCTCATCCGTGATAACTTCTAATTATCCCGATGGAGCCTCCTGGCTACAGCATCGTCTTGCCCGCCTATAACGAAGCGGAGCGCATTGAGGAGAGCCTCGAGAAAATCCTGCGCTTTGCCGCGCGGCACCGTCGAAATTTCGAAATCATCGTCGTCAACGACGGCTCGACCGACGCCACCGCCGAAATCGTCACCAGGTATTCCGCGCAGCACGCCATGGTAAAGCTCGTCGAAAATCCCGGCAACCGTGGCAAGGGATTCAGCGTGCGCAACGGCATGCTGCACGCCCGCGGAGACGTTCTGCTCTTCAGTGACGCCGACTTGTCCTCGCCCATCGAAGAGTCTGAAAAACTCTTCGGCGCCATCGCCGCCGGCGCCGATGTGGCCATCGGCTCGCGCTGGCTGCGCACGGAGTTGCAGGTGAAGCCGCAGCCGCTTTATCGGCGCTTGCTGGGTCGGCTGTTCAACTTCGCCCTGCGAATGGTTTTAGGGCTGAACTACAAAGACACACAGTGCGGCTTCAAAGCCTTTCGTCGGTCGGCCGCCGAGCAGATATTTCCCCGCCAGGCGATCGAACGCTGGGGTTTCGATCCAGAATTACTCTATCTGGCTCAGCGCGCGGGATTGCGCATCGAGGAAGTGCCGGTTCTCTGGGCGCATCGCGAAGGCACGCGCATTCATCCCTGGCGCGACGGCTTCCACATGTTTCTGGAGCTGTTCAAGATTCGCTGGAACGCGATCAGCGGCAGATACCGCAATCCGCACGCGGTTTCTCAGCTCTCATAATTTGCCAATCAAAATTTGGGCGATCAGCGTCCGTCGCTCGCTGGCCGTTTGGCTTACACCGCGGCGGCAGCTTTAGCACAAGTCTCCGGATGCACCAATGTTCCGTCTTTCTGCAAAGCCAGCCCTTTGGAAGAACACTCTCCGCACAGCCAAAGGAATTTGGTCCGTCGCAGCGGCGAGAGCTCATCGCGGTTCGCTGCATTCTTGGTTGTTAAAGCCCTGTTCTCCACGCGGATCAACCTTCCCGCGCGCATGTGACGGAAAGGCGCGGAGCAATCGGGATTGGCACACTTCGAGATCATAGATTGAAACTGATTTTGACTCTTGGCTTGCTTTTGTCCCAGGCGGGGCGACATCTCAATCTATCCCGGCGCGCAACTGATCGGCCAGATTACAGGAGTACGTATGAATTCACCATCCGGTAATCTGTTGCGCCACTTCGTTGGCCGACTTGCAGCATCGGCGAAACGCTTCCGGCAGTCCGCTGAGAAGATCGGTCGCAATCAGCGAATGTTCTCCTTGAGTTTCGCAGGCAACATCGCCGGCCAGACCATGCAAATGGACCGCAGCCAGAACTGCTTCGAATATCCGGCCAGGATTTTGCGCCACCAATCCCGCAGTCATGCCAGTCAGGATGTCGCCTGTACCGCCAGTGGCCATGCCCGGATTTCCCGTCGTGTTCACCCACACTTCGCCGTCCAAATTCGCCACCAGCGTGCGATGCCCTTTTAGCACCACGATCACATGATGCTCGCGCGCAAACGTTCGGGCCACATTGATGCGATCGCGCTGCACCGCCGGAATCGTCGATCCGATCAGCCGCGCCATTTCGCCCGGATGCGGCGTAATCACCACCGGACGCGCCTTGCCGCTGAGTTCATCTTTATGGCCGTCGAACGCATTCAGCCCGTCGGCGTCGAGCACAATCGGCGGTTTGCTGCGCCGCACCACTTCGCGAACGAACTGAGCAGTTTCATCCGCACGCGAAACACCCGGACCAATCGCGAGAACGGTTTTACCCTCCGCGAGCGCACTCACACGCGCTAGCGCATGCAGCGAAATGCTGCCTTCCGCTGTCTCATCCAGCGGCTCAGTCATCACTTCGGGATGGAAATTCGCAACCGTCGGCAGAATCGACTTCGGCGCGGCAACCGTCGAGAGCCCCGCTCCGGCGCGCAGCACCGAAATGCCCGCCATCGCAGCAGCGCCCGCTTTGCCAACCGACCCGCCGACAACCAGCACATGTCCGAAACTGCCTTTGTTGGAATCCCGCGCTCGCGGACCGATCAACGGCGCGATGTCTTGCGGGGTAATAAGATTCAGCTGAAGCGAAGACGTGATCGCCTCATCCGGCGACCCGATCGGCGCGATCACCGTCGGACCTTCCGTCAGTCCGCCAAACACATGCGCAGGACGCGGCGCGGTGAAAGTCACAACGGCATCAGCTCGAGCGATCGATCCACTTTGCCCGCCGATCACGTCGGCGTCCGCTCCCGACGGAATGTCAACCGCCACAACCGGCGCCGTGCTCGCGTTGATGGCATGAATCGCCGCCGCGTAAAGACCGCTGACCGGGGGCCGAAATCCCGTGCCAAGAATCGCATCGATGAGAAGCTCAGACCGCAGAACTCCACGCGCCGCATCGGCTCTTAACTCATCCTCCGATTTGGCAATGATCGGCTGAATCCCAAGCTTGCCGAACATTTCCGCCGCGTCACCCCGCAGCTCGGCCGGATCGGCGAGCAAAAGGATTTGGACATCTTTACCAGACTCACGAAGTTTGCTGGTTGCAACGAATCCATCGCCACCGTTATTGCCTTTGCCGCAGACAACGCCGATGCGTTTGACACCCGGAAAACGTGATGACACAAAACCCGCGACCGCCGCACCGGCGTTTTCCATCAGCGTCAGCGATGGCAGGCCAAACTTCTGGCTGGTAACGCGATCAATCTCGCGCATCTCGGAGGCAGTAACGATTTTCATGGGAGCGCCGCAGCCTCAGATTACCGCATTGAAGCTGCGGTTGAAATGACGTAGGACGGAGTACGAATGACCGCCGCTAATCTGCCATCGACGGCGCGCCCGCGGAAGACGGCTCCGCCCGGTTCATCGCCTGCACTTTGCTGTGTTTGCGCCCGTATGTGAAGTAGATGCATAGACCAATAATCAGCCACACAATCAGCCGCATCCAGTTGGTCCAACCCAGGCCGTAGATCATTGCGCTGCAAACCACGACGCCCGCCGTGCAGACGAACGGAACCGCAGGTACCTTGAAGGCTCGCTGCAAGTCCGGACGCCGCACCCGGAGAATCCAGACACCGATACAAACCAGCACGAACGCAAACAGCGTCCCAATGCTCGTCATCTCGCCGACAATGTCTTCCGGCAGAAACGCCGCAAACAACGAGGTAAACACAAAGAACAGCATGTTCGACTTGTAAGGCGTGCGATACTTCGGATGAACTTCCGAGAAGACTTTCGGCACCAGCCCGTCACAACTCATCGAGTAGAAAACCCGCGACTGCCCCAGCAACATGACCAGGATCACCGACGAGAATCCGGCCAGAATCGCCACGGTCACAGACTTCGACAGCCATTCATAGCCGTGCATGTATTTCGTAATGGCAAATGCCACCGACGCTTCCCGGCCCGTCGACCGGAAATCTTCCACCGTGGCCACGCCGCTCAGGACATAAGAGAACAGCACATAAAGTACGGTGCAGATCACCAGCGAACCCAGAATCCCGATCGGCATATCGCGCTTCGGGTTCTTCGCCTCCTGCGCCGCCGTCGAGACCGCGTCGAAGCCGATATACGCAAAGAAGACAACGCCCGCCGCTCCCAGAATGCCCAGCCATCCGCCGAAGTGGTGCGATATTCCTTGCGGCGTAACATACATCGATGGAGGCGGAATGAGTGGCGTGTGATTCGCCGGGTTGATGAATCCCCACCCGATCACAATCACCAGAACCACAATCGCGAGCTTGATGATCACGATGATCCCATTCACCAGCGCAGATTCTTTCGTGCCCTTGATCAGCAGAGCCGAAAGCAACGCCAGAATCGCAACCGCCGGAACGTTAATAATCCCTCGAATTCCGGTCTCCGCCTGCACTTGCAGCGGAGAATGTATCCATTGATATGGGATTGGTATGCCAAACCAGCCGAGCACCCGGTTGAAGAATTCACTCCATCCGATCGCCACCGTCGCTGCACCCACCGCGTATTCCAACACCAGATCCCATCCAATGATCCACGCGACCAGCTCGCCCATCGTCGCGTAGGAATAGGTGTACGCGCTCCCGGCAACTGGGATCATCGACGAGAATTCCGCATAGCAAAGCCCCGCGAACGCGCAGCCAAACCCGGCGACAATGAATGCCAAAGTCACTGACGGTCCCGAACGGTCCGCAATCGCCGCCGCAGTCCGTACGAACAAGCCCGCGCCGATAATCGCCCCAATCCCCAGCATGATCAGGCTGATCGGGCCGAGCGTCCGTTTCAGGCTATGTTCGCCTGTCTCGTTGGCTTCCTGCATCAGAAGGTTCAGCGGCTTGGTCGCCGTTAACTTTGCCATGAATGCTCCCTTTTACTGTGGAATCGGCTGCGATTCCCGCCGTCCCCGCAATTGCCAGCCGTAATATACCGGAATCCCCACAAGTACGATGCACAGCCCCGGCCACGTGTATTGCGGCTTGTAGCGTAATAGTACGACATCGATGAATAAAGCCATCAGAATATAAATTGCCGGCAGAATCGGATAGCCAATCGCCTTGTATGGCCGTTCGGCTTGGGGATGCGTGCGACGCAACACAAACAGCCCGCCGATCGTGAGCATATAGAAAAGCAGTGCCGCGAAAATAATGTAATCGAGCAGTTGACCGTAGCTGCCGGAAACGCATAGTACGCAAGTCCAGATCATCTGCACCATCAGCGAAACCGCCGGGGTTTTATACTTCGGATCAAGCTCGGCGACTTTGCGAAAGAACAATCCATCCTTCGCCATCGCATAATAGACTCTCGCGCCCGCCAGAATAAGGCCGTTATTGCAGCCGAACGAAGAAAGCATGATCGCCGCAGCCATCAGATAGCCGCCGGCCGATCCGAACATCTGCGTCAGCACCGCGGTTGCCACCCGATCTTCGGTCGCGTATTTGATGCCGCGCTCAAGAATCGTCGCGCCGTTCTTCAATCCATCCAGGGGAAGCATATTCAGGTAAACGAAGTTGCAGCCCACATAAAGCGAGATAACCACGAGCGTGCCGAGGGCGAGCGAAAGCGGCAGATTGCGGCTGGGATTCTTCACTTCCCCTGCCGTAAATGTCACGTTGTTCCACGCATCGGCTGAAAACAACGATCCCACTTGCGCCACGGCCAGCACAGTCAGCGTGCTCACCAGAACTCCGCCGCCAATATCGTGCTGCGCCCAGAGTTCCGCATTCCGCCAGAAGTTTCCCTGAAAATTTGCCGCCAGCGCTGTGGCATTTCGCCCCAGAAATATCCCAAAGAAAACCAAACCTAGCAGCGCCGAAACTTTCGCCGTCGTAAAAACATTCTGGATGATTGCCCCGGTCTTGATCCCGAACACATTGATGACAGAAAGAAAGATGACCACCAGAATCGCCGTCAGATTCTGCGTGTTAAGCCCAACCTCCATGTTGCCCAGGGTCATTGGCCCGATATGAATTGGCGGGACCTTCCAGAAATGCAGGATCCAGTTCGACGACGAAACCGCCGGAAAGAAAACGCCGAGAAACTTGCCAAACGCCACGCCCACGGCGGCAATCGTCCCCGTCTGTATGACCATGAACAGCGTCCAGCCATACAGAAATCCCCACAGCGGGCCCAGCGCTTCCCGCAGATAAATGTATTGCCCGCCCGCGCGAGGCATCATGGCGGCAAGTTCGCCGTAACACAGCGCGCCCACAATGGTCATGAACCCTGTAACCGCCCACGCGCCAATCAGCAGCGCCGGAGAATTCACCAGTCGCGCAATGTCGGCCGATACAATAAAAATCCCCGACCCGATCATCGATCCCATCACCAGCATGGTCGCGCTGGTCAGCCCCAGGCCTTTCACCAGCTCCTTGTCCTGATGAGAATGAATCTCCCAATCGCTGGAAGCTTGCGGCTTGGTCGTGGTCTCGATGTTCAATGGAATGCCCCGGTTTTATCGTCGGCTCGGTGGAAAAGACCTCTGTCCTCGCACGCCCGAATCTGCGCCGTCCATGACTCTATCGTAAGATGCGCAGAAATTCCTCTGCTGTTTTTTGTGGATTGTGTATCAGATCGGATATTACCGCCACCGAGTCCGCTCCTGCGTCGATCACCGCCCGGCAGTTCGCCCGCGTGATTCCGCCGATTGCAACCAGTGGCTTGCCAGTCAGAGCTCTGGCCTTGCGGATACCCTCCAGCCCGATCACCGGATCCGGATTGGCCTTGCTCGCAGTCGCAAACACCGGCCCGATAGCAACGTAGTCTACCGCTGCCTGGGCGGCCCGCTGCACCTGTTCCGGATTATGCGTAGAAATGCCGACCCAAAGCTCCTCGCCCGCAACCCGCCGAGCCTCGCCGGCCGAAAGATCGTCCTGCCCCACATGCACGCCGTCACAACCTGCAAGCAACGCCGCATCCGGCCGATCATTCACAATCACGCGCGCTGCGCCGCCCAGCAGCCGCTTCAATTGCCTTGAGTCACCCAGAATTTGCCTCGGCGAGCCCCTCTTATTGCGGTACTGCACCAGGTTACAACCGGCTGCGATCAGTTCCTGCGCAGCCTCAAAAAGATCGCCAGAACTGGCGAAGCACGACGCGTCGAGCACGGGATAAAGTTTGGGAAATACCCTCAGCGTCTCACCCTGAAAACTGTTCCCAAATTGCCCGCGCCCCCACCTGCTGTCGTGCCGTACAACTTGCCATCGCCATCAATAATCAGGCCGCCCTGCGGGTCGGAGCCGTCCGTGCCGTCGAAACTGTAAAGCCGGCTGAAGCTGTAGCCCGGTCCCAATTCGAATATGACGCCGCAACCTGGCTGGGGACACTTCTCGGCTGGGCCGCCGTCCATTGCCTCACCGAATAGGTTGCCCATGGAGTCGAAAACCAGGCTATTAGGCGAGGCGCCGTCGGAGTAGTCAAACTCGTGTAGGACGTTTTCCACCCACTCATGTCCCTGCGGGACGAGCTGATAGACAAGCCCCATGCCATTCGCGCCACCCTGCGGAATTGTACCGTACAAATTGCCCAACGGGTCCGCAATCACGCCGGAGGAGAGATGGGACCCGCTTTCTTCGTCGACAAAAGTAAAAATTTGCTTGTATATCCACGGGCCTTGCTTAACCGGGCTCAATTTAAATACGCTGACCTGGCCGCTCCCGCCCACCGAGGTGCCGTACAGCCTGCCGTCGACCATAATTACGCCGTAGGGATAGACGGTATCACCGCTGAGGTTGTAGATCACCGTCTCCTGCCAGCCGGTCTGGCGCGGAATCATGCGGAACACGGCGCCTACCCCGCCACTGCCCCCCATCTGCGTCGCGCCATAGAGAGAACCGTGGCCGTCAAAAACCAGCTTTCCATAGGAGGGACTGGCGCCGTCAGCCCCATGAAAGCTGTGAATGATAGAGAATCTCCAGAAGTTCTCGGTGGCGGCTAACTCAAAAACTACGCCACAATCGCAGGTTGAGCCGCCCTGCAGCGTCGTTCCAAACAAGTTGCCATTCTTGTCCAGAGTCAGGCCCGCAATCGGATAGGCGCCATCCTTCCCGCCGGTAAAAT
>DASVWZ010000254.1:0-3102 GCA_036392935.1 Terriglobales bacterium
AGATGGGACTTTCCACCGCGCAGGCATTCGGATACCGCACTGGGCTGTTGAACGCGCATGGTGCGAACGGCGGACCCCTACCGTTAGTCAATCAGCCGTTCTTCATCAGCATCAACTCCAGCGTACATTTTCTGATTCCTCAGTTCGAGCAGCCTGGCGGGCTGGTGACACCGGGTGACGGGCAGTTCACGTCCTCGATCTTCGACACCTTTGACGCCTGGGCGGGACTGCCCAATGGTGACCCGAGGGCAGCGGTTGCGCGTGGAGAGGCCATTTTCAATTCCAAGCCTATCACCATCACGGGCGTAGCAGGCATAAACGATGACATTTTGGTTGGCGGCCTCGTGGCTGGCGGCATTCCTTCGCTTCAGGGAACGTGCGGCACCTGCCACGACACGCCGAACGTGGGCGACCATTCGTTCGCAACTCCGCTGAACATTGGCACCGGCGATCCCAGCCCTTCCAGTCCATCCGCCAACATGGGAGGGCTTGATATCACTTATCTACCGAGCATCACGGTATGCAAGACCGACCGGGCCACCGGCTCCCCAACGAGCAATTGCAAGAGCACAACCGATCTCGGGCAAGCTCTGATCGATGGGAACTTCGATCATCTGGGCAAGATCAAGGGGCCGATCCTGCGGGGTCTTTCGGCGCGCGCCCCTTACTTCCATAACGGCTCTGCTCGAACCTTGTTGGATGCCGTGCGTTTCTATGAAACGCGGTTTGGCCTGGTCTTGACGCCTCAAGAAGAATCGGACCTGGTCGCGTTCTTAAGCTCACTCTAGCCCCTGCTGCGATTGGCCTAGATCAAAGCGTTTCGGAACTCACGACGATCTCGGGCGGGCAGAAAACTCGGGAACAATCGAGGAACAAATCCACCGAACACTATCAAGAACCAGATGCCAGGACATAGCCGATCTTTCGCAGTTGCGGACATTTTTCGGCTTTTTTGCCCTGATTTTTATTGTTAAGGCGTGTATTTTCATCGGCGCTCTCCCGAAAAACGGCAGAGTGGAGACCAAGTGTCTTCCCTTCGACAACGGACTTCTGGCAGTCTGTCGTTAGCATGTTCCTGCGCAGCAATAATCGTAAAAAAGACGGCAAAGACCATCGCTACTTCAGCATCGTAGAGAACCATCGCATCAGTTCCGGCAAGACGGTGCAACGAACCGTTCTTTATCTCGGCGAAATCAACGATCAACAACAAGCGGCCTGGCGCAAGTCGCTTGCGGTGTTTGATGAAGAGCAGCAAGAGTATGCGAACTTGAGTTTGTTTCCCGACGACCGCGAGATTCCCAGCGATGCCATCGACAGTCTGCAAGTAAAACTGAGCGGCCTGGAACTGCGGCGCCCTCGCCGGTTCGGCAGTTGTTGGCTGGCGTGCGAGTTGTGGCGTCAACTGGGCTTGCATGAGTTTTGGGATGCTCGCCTTGCCGGATCGCGGGAAGACGTCGCTTGGGAAAAAGTGTTGCAACTCCTGGTGGTGAACCGGCTACTGGATCCAGGTAGCGAGTTTCGCGTGCATCGTCAGTGGTATCTGACCACCGCCATGGATGCGTTGCTTGGAACCGATTTCGCCGTGGCCGAAAAGGATCGCTTGTATCGCTGCCTCGACCGCGTGCTGGAACACAAGCAGGAACTATTTCTGTGGCTGCGCCAGAAGTGGGCCGATCTGTTTCAAGCGGAATTCGAAATTCTGCTCTACGACCTGACCAGTACGTACTTCGAAGGTGCGATGGAAGAGAACCCCAAGGCCAAGTACGGTCACAGTCGCGATAAACGGACAGACTGTTTGCAGCTGGTGATTGCACTGGTGATCACCAGCGATGGGTTCCCATTGGCCTATGAAGTGATGGACGGCAACACCAGTGATCGCACCACCCTGCGCGGGTTTCTGGACCAGATCGAAAAGACTTACGGGAAAGCAAAACGCATGTGGGTGATGGATCGCGGGATTCCAACCGAAGAGATCTTGCAGGAGATGCGGGATCCGGCACGCGAGATTTTCTATCTGGTGGGAACGCCGAAAGGCAAGATCCAACAATATGAAAAGAAATGGCTGGAGCTGCCCTGGCAGCAAGTTCGAGAGTCGGTGGATGTGAAACTGTTTGAGCAGGACGGCGAACTCTATGTGTTGGCCAAGAGTGAAGGAAGAAGAGCCAAAGAGACTGCCATGCGCCGCAAGCGTCTGGCTCGCTTGCTCAGAAAGCTCCGTGCCATGCGGCGAAGCCTGCCCTCTCTGGTCCAGTTGCTGATGCGTTTGGGCGCCGCGAAATCGCAAGCGGGCCGCGCATTCCAGTTCGTGCAGATGCAAGTACCCGAGGAAGGCCAGCCGGTCACGCGTGAGACCTTCCAGTTTCGAGTGGATAAGAAAAAGTTGCAAGAGGCGGAATGGCGCGATGGACACTACTTGCTGCGCTCCAACCTTACGGCCGGAGATCCCAGCGTGCTGTGGACCCGCTACGTGCAGTTGACCCAGATCGAGTCGGTCTTCCGATCTCTCAAAAGTGAACTCGGCATACGCCCCATTTACCATCAACTGGAGCATCGCGCCGACGCGCACATTCTGATCGCCTTTCTCGCGTACTGCTTGCAAGTGACACTGAAGCATCGCCTGTTGCTGCACGCCCCAGGGTTGACCCCGACCGCAGTGCTGGAGAAGTTGGCGGAAATCAAAATGATCGATGTGTGGATTCCTACGGTCGATCAACGTTGGTTGATTCTGCCCCGCTACACACAACCTTCCGCAGACACCAAGCTGCTCATTGAAAAGCTGAGACTGGAGCTGCCGAACCAGCCGCCACCCCGCCTTGTGGCGCAAAAAGAGAGTAACGAAATCGAGGTGCAAACCTCCCGATAAGGGCTGTTTGTGGTGGAGACCTTTCGATAACCGAAACTGATTCAAAAGCACTTAACCGATTCAGAGGTGCCCAACTGCGAAAGATCGGTTAGTAAGAGCCGCGGAGGGTAACAGATTATTTGTCACTCTTATTAATTGGCGATGCCTTCTCCAGTGTCGCCAGCAATTCCTTGGCGCTACCTGGCACGGGAACAGCCTTATTGAAGACAATGGCTTTAGCGCTGACTTCCTTGCTATAC
>DASVWZ010000255.1:0-3753 GCA_036392935.1 Terriglobales bacterium
GTACTACACGTCGCCGATTGGAGTGACGGTGACGGCGTACAACATCAACGGAGTGCAGATCGCGCAGACGGTGCTGGCGGCGGACAACGGGGCATCGGATCCGTTTTCGCTGACGGTCGCGGGATGCACGGGAGCGCAGTACTCGGCGGGATGCGTGATTGCGTATGTGACGTTCAGCGACGGGGGAGTACCGGATAGTTTGACGATCGGACAGCTGACGCTGACGGACGCGGCGACGCCGGAGCCGGCGACGCTGGCGATGTTTGGCACGGGACTGCTGGGACTTGCGGGTGCGATCCGCGCACGGCGCAAGCTGGCGCGCAATGCCGGCAAAGCGGCCCCGGTGGCAATGGTGATATTGGCTCTGGTGTGCACTTTCGGCTGGACTTCGAAAGCAAGCGCAACGAGCGAGCGGCTTATCACCTCACCAATCAACAACACCGAACGGATCGTACTTGGGGGCAATACACGTCCGGAGACGCACAACTCAGCAATGGATCACGGCAAGGTCCCTGACAACTTCGATATGGGACAGATGTTCCTGCAGCTCAAGCGATCGGAAAAGAGCGAAGCAGCGCTTGAGAAGTGGCTAGATTCGCTGCAGAATCCGCACTCAGCCAACTTTCACAAGTATATGGACGCGGCGGAATATGCCCGCACGTGGGGCGTTTCCGACAGCGACATTAATATTCTGGTGTCCTGGCTCAAGCAGCAGGGCTTCAAAACCGAAGGCATTCTGCGCTCAACCATGGTGATTTACTTCACCGGTACAGCGGAACAGGTTCACCAAGCTTTCGAAGTTGAGGAACACTTTTATCAAGTCAATGGCGAGCAACGTTACGCCAATATTGCCGATCCTTCGATTCCTGCCGCGCTCGAACACGTTGTGGTTGGCGTTGTCGGATTGAATAACTTCCGGCCGCATATGATGGCCAAGAAGTGGAACCCGAAGTTCTATACGGGTGGAAGCAGCTGGCCACAGGCTGTAGTGCCCAATGATCTTGAAACCATTCACAACGCAATGCCTTTATTCCAACAAGGCATAACCGGCGCCGGCCAGACCATCGTGGTGCTGGAAGACACCAATATTTACAACCCGCCGACGGGATGCACGGTGAACAGCACCACGTGCGCACCGTTACAACCTGGCAACAGCGCCAGCGGAGATCTGGGCCTGTTCCGGAACGTGATGGGGCTCAGCAAATATGACTCAGCGCCGGTCGCAATCCAAGGCACGAATGTCATCTTCAACCAACTGAATCCAGGGACGACCACGAGCACAACCTGCACCGGGCCTTCAACGGGATCAGGAAGTCCGGGAACCGGCGTCAACGCCGATTCGTCGGAAGCGGCAATTGACGTGGAGTACGCGGCGGCGCTCGCGCCGGGCGCGAACATTGTCAACGCGGCTTGCGGAAGCGGCTTCTTCGGTGGACTGACCGCGCTGCAGAACATCCTGACCTATCCTGGCACTCCGGGGAACTTCTCGACGTGCCCGGCACTGAAGCTGATCACCACTGCTCATACCAGCGGCGCGTTTTATCCGACGTGCCTGATCAGCATGAGCTACGGTGAGGATGAAGCCCGTACTGGCGCGACCAACAACGCGGCTTTTAACACTGCTTTCCAGACGGCCGTGGGCCTAGGTGTCACAATCTTCGTATCGTCTGGTGATGAAGGCGCGGCGAGCCGCGATGCCGACCTCACCAATTCCACTCACGGCATCAGCGTGAGCGGTTGGACGTCGTCGCCGTACGCGGTTTCAGTGGGCGGGACGGACTACGCGGATGAATGGTGCAGTTCTACCACGTGCGCCAATTTCGTCGGCACCAGTGCGACCTATTGGAACAATTACAACAACGTCTGGTATGGCTCGGCGAAGGGATATGTGCCAGAACTTCCATGGGCAGATTCCTGCGCCAGCGTGATGCTGTCAACTCTTCTGGGCACAGCGGTTCCACCGGTTGGCGCCAGCAGTGAGTGCAACGTAGCTTCGACGTTCCGCACAACTGGCGGCGGCAGCGGCGGTCCCAGCGGATGCGCAACGGGGACGGCGAGCACCTCCGGCGTAACCAGCGGCACCTGCAAAGGATGGCCGAAGCCGACCTTCCAATCAAACTACATCGGGGTGATTCCGGGCATGACCAACGACGGCGTGCGCGACCTGCCAGATATTTCGGCGTTCGCCGCGAACGGTCTGGGCGGACACTTGATGCCCGCGTGTTATTCCTTGACTCCTTCTGCCTACGGCGGGTTTACCTGCGGTACCATCGCTAGCCCGACCCGGCCGATTAACCAGGCCAACACGACCTACTGGTGGATTGGTGGCGGCACTTCGTTCTCGTCGCCGATCATGGCCGGGATGCAGGCGCTGGTGAACCAATACAAACAGTCGGCTTCCGGCCAAGCGACCATCCGTTACTACGCGATGGCAGCCAATGGCGGGAGTGTGAATCCTGGACCGTACGGTTCTTCAGTGTCCAACTGCAATTCGTCGTTGGGTACCAGCCTCAACCCCGGCTGTATCTTCCAAGACGCAACTCTCGGCGATATGGCGGTGAACTGCACCGGAACCAACAACTGCTATATCCCGTCGAGCACGTATGGCGTGCTCAACACTGGCGCGGTCACAACGGTAAACACGCAACCCACGTGTACGGGTTGTACGACTGCGACTACGTTCAGTTGCACAATCGCGGGTCCAAGCAATCTGGGGCCGTACAAGAACCCTGCGGGAACGTCCACGTTGTATGCGGGCGGTTCGCAGGCGACCTGCTCGGTGACTTCGACGTCCGCGTCGGTGCTGACACTGACAATCACCGCCGGCGGCGCCGGGTATGCTTCGCTCCCGCTTACCACGGTGGCGATAACCGGAGGGCCGGGCACCATGGGGACGCAGCCGGTAGTGCGATCCGTAGTGTCTTCAACGACTGGCTATCAACCGGCGTATCCAGCGATTACGGGCTATGACCTGGCAACAGGAATTGGCTCGCCGAACGCGTACAACCTGGTGTTGAACTACTAGATGTGCGTTCTCCTGCCCTTTGCGAAGCAGGGAGTGGTAACACTCCCTGCTTCCAAAGGTTGAATTAGGTCCGACGGACTCAGGCCTTCCCGCAGCAAAAGTGATTCGAAATTTTCGATCACGCCGCAAGCCCCTCGAGACAATTCCTGAAGGTGGACAGCGTTAGAACCGCAATGCGCGTCGTCCAACCTTTCGGCGGCGATGCCTGCGAAGTGAGACTGCGCCAGGCGCGAAGTAAACTTGCACACCCCACTCGGCGGATATTCACAGAAGAGCGTCAATCCTCAGCAAATACGCGTGATTTCGCATGCTCGGTTTTTTCGACGATTCGGCCCGTGAATTGCCCTTGGCTTTGTGGGGCAGATTTCTGCACGTCCGTTTTCAGTCAAGTAACGAGCCTAAGAAACTAGGGGACAAAATGAAGAAGCTCTCAGTTCTGCTGGCAGTTCTGGTTCTTTCGGCGATGGCGTTTGCTGGAAGTGTGAGCGTTAATTTCACCGATCCGGGTTACACGGTGGTAACGACGCAATATTTGGCGACGGATGGAGTGACCTTCAGCAATGCGCTGGAGTTGACGACCGGCGACGGAGATGTGGGTCCAGGGATGGACTACCCGCTGCCGCCGAACGGTACAAACGTGCTGACCAACGATCCGGCGGACCCGCTGACGATGAGCATGACGGGGACGTTTACGGGGCAGGGCGCGCTGGCGGGGAATTATGTGTACT
>DASVWZ010000256.1:0-2379 GCA_036392935.1 Terriglobales bacterium
CTCGATCTGCTGGACGAATTTAGCTGAGATCTGAACCACTGACGGACAAGCTGGGAGCGGTTCAGCCCTCTTTGGATTATGCAAAACTCGAAAGCAATGTCCGCCATCTCGAGATCGAGGTCGATGACCGCTCAACATCTCGGAGCTAAAGAGATGTGTGGGCCGAGAAAAAGCGTCGTGGCTCTGCCAAGTAATACCGAGACAGAACACGCGGAAATTCTATTGCGGGGCGAGCCGCCTCCCAGCCAACTCACGGCATCGGAGCGAATGGCGGCTATCCACCCAAGATCGGGATAGAGGGACGCCTCGCGGTGCCACCCACCGGGTCACCGGAGGCGGTCGCCCGCCCCCGGTTCCCACAGAACGTAGCGTGCAGATTTCCCGCACTACGCTCTTCAGAAGATGATTCACAGCACTGCGAGAGCTTGTAACTCCCGATAGGGAAGGTACAGCTTTGGTCGCAAGATCGGTTGCCGCTGTTTGATCTGGTGGAACATGTCCCACGTGATGCGCCCGGCCCAGCTCCGGCTGCACAGCATTTTGTGCCAGTAGCGTTCGACCGCCCGATGGAGCTTTTGCAGGGAACGAAAGTTTCCGGCAATGCCGTAGTAGGCGTAATGGCCCCTCAGCGCGGCGTTGAGAGTGTTGACCTGTTCCCGGACCGACAAGTGCCGGATTCGTCGCAGCAGGTCCTGCAACGACATGAGACTGCGCCGCAAGCGAGATTTCTCGGTGCGCATTCCAATCCTGAAGTTGCCCTTCAGGTTCCGCGTGCAGTAGAGCGTGAACCCCAGAAGGTAGATCGTCTCTGGGCGCTTCCTGCCGTGTTTAACGGCATGTCGTTGCGCGAACCGGCCAAATTCGACGAGCTTGGTCTTGGTCGGTTCCAGGGTCAGGCCGAACTTTCCCAGCCGTTTGCACAAGGCGTCCTGGACGCGACGGGCATCCTCTCGATATTGGAAACACATCACAAAGTCGTCGATGTATCTGATCATGTGGGCCTCTCCCCGCAACCGGGGTTTGACCACGCGCTCGAACCATAGGTCGAGTACATAATGCAGGTACACGTTGCTCAGCATGACGCTGATCGAACCGCCTTGTGGGGTTCCCTCCTCGTTTGGAGAGACCTCGCCGTCTTCCAGGATGCCTGCCTTCAACCAGCGCCGGATCAGGCTGATCATGCGCGGATCGCCGACGCGGTGCTCCACGAAGCGGAGCACCCATTCGTGACTGAGACTCCCGAAGAAATTCTTCAGGTCCGCCTCCAGCACCCAGCTCACCTTGCCGCCGGCGATTACCTCGTTGAGGGTTGCCAAGGCATGGTGGGCACCCCGTTTCGGCCGTCCGCCAAATGAGCAGGGCAAAAAATCCGCCTCGTAGATGGCCGACAACACCTGGGCGGTGCTGCGCTGGAGCGCCCGGTCGTTGACGCAGGGGACGCCCAACGGGCGCTTTTCCCGCTTGCCTGGCTTCGGGATATACACGCGCCGGATGTCCGGGGCCCGATATCCCTGGCGGTGAACCGATCGGAGCATAGGCTCGACCCATTCCCCAAAGGTCTCCTTTGCGTCAGTCACGGTCTGGCCGTCCACCCCTGGAGCCGAGCGCTTCGGAATCTGACACAGATTCGTCCATACTCGTTCTCGTGTGATGTGATGGGCCAGGGAAGTGAACCGTAGTTTTGGCTCACTTCTTGCTTTCGCTGCTATTCGTTCGAGTCCTGTTTCCATGGTTGGTTTATCTTCTCTTTGCATAGAAGTCCTGATCTCTCTTTGGATAGAGCCCATGTTTCCCACGAACAATTCATCTTCTGCTGGCCGCTTCCCCATGTAGCCGGCTCTCCCGACCGCGGAGTACTATCAGCCAGTCTGACTTCCACCAGGCCGTCGGACCCTCCTCGCCTTGCCAGCTTGTCCGGTCCTACAGGCTTTCGCCTGAACCTGATGGATCTCCCTTGTTCCCATGAAATCCTTCGGTTGCATGCCGGCGGTACGAACCCCGGAAGCCTCCCGGACGCTCACCGTGTCGTGCCCGGGAATACTGCCTTCCCCATTGAGAGATAAGGTCGGCGCTTTCCACCACGATCGATTTCGGGGCTATGTCTCCGTTCACTTTCGTTCCGGCCTACACCCTCCCTGTCTACGCTTCGCAGTGGCCGTTGCCGGACACCACGCAAGACTCGGTACACGGCTGCTGGTTAGGCTTTGCCGCGGTCGCCATCACAGGCGACTGAATTCCATGCGCTTACAAGGCGCAACTCTCGCAGAACCGAGCATGAGACTCTCGCCTCACTCGGCTCCCCTCAGGCAAACGTACCGGTCATTCCGATCCGCCAGTGCACGAAGAGTTCTGCGTTGTTCTTTGCGATGCTTTGAAGAA
>DASVWZ010000257.1:0-4081 GCA_036392935.1 Terriglobales bacterium
CGCTCAATTTCTGAGTGTTTGCACGGGGCGGCTGTGCCGGAACTACAGAAATTGCTCAAGTTTCAGCAGGGAAACGAGGGCGTAGGAGCGATGCTTGCGTGACCTTACCGGCTGTCCACGCATTGGCTCCGACGCAGGAGCGGAGCTCCACGCAACTCAATGTTGTATCGAACTTGCGGGGTGAACAGCACGCGAATCGACTTACCGCTCCGCGCGATATCTCGAGTAGCGATACGTGGAATGCAAAACACTTTGATCTTGTCTGAGATTCTGGGGGCCATCGACCCCGACCAACTCAGGTAAGTTATCCGAGTGTTTCCCGATATTCTCGATGTGGCCGCCAAGTTCCCGGAAACGGAGCCCCCGAGTCTCTGGCAAAACGTTCGGGCATTCGCCCGGAGCTTCTACCCGCTTATTCGCGTTTCCGTCAACGGTGGGACGGTGGCTTCTCGGTGTTCCGAGTGAAGCCCGGGTTAACCTGCAGGGCCTTACAAATCGGGACGTAATAGTAAACTGCTTCACAATCGGGGCCTGCGAATTTCTGAATTATTCCAGAATCAACCCCTTTTTCTCTTTGGGTGCTTGTCTTATCGTCGAAACGGCAAGCTTAAGATGGGCTTCCGCCATTTTATCGGGCATGCGTGCGATCCATTGATTAACGGAGATGTCCTCAAAGCGTGGAGCCTTGAACATCTCCAGGAAGATGATGTCCTCGGTTCCCGTATTCTCAATGGAATGGCCGGCCATATTCGGAACATACCCAACGTCGTTAGCCTTATAGTCTACTGTGCGAGCGGTACCATTGGTTGTGACCACCGTCATCCGGCCGCTGCCCTGCAGCCAGTACTGCCACTCAGCCCCGTTCGGATGCCAGTGCATTTCGCGGACTGCGCCTGGTTTGATCCTGACCTGGGCAGCGGCAATAGTCGTGCTGACCGGGAAGTTTGACGAATCGACTACGCGCGCGTCGCCGCCTTGGCTGTTCATGTTGGGGGCCATTTTTCCCATCTTGAATGTGTACTTGTTTTCGGTTTCCAGATATTTCCCCAAAAAGCGCTTGTCCTCTTCGAGAGGCCCGGGCAGTGGTGCTTCGAAGATGTAGAGTTGCGTCGGCGACAATTTATCGAAGGTTTCCCGGGACCAGCCCATATTCTTTTTCACTATTGCCGGTGGGGTATGGGCCAGGAACTCCGAAAGCAGGAAAGTGTCGTCTTCGGAGAAGTCACCTCGATCAAAGACCAGCAAGAACTCACAGCCATCACCTTCGAGTCCTTGAATAGAATGCGGCAGGCCAGCGGGGAAGTACCAAACGTCGCCTGCTTCAACGTCATCAAGGAACATTTTGCCGTCGGCTTGTAGGCAACTCACTCTAGCCCTGCCGGTCAACATGTACGCCCATTCATTTGCATGGTGCCAATGCAGTTCTCGAAACGACCCGGCGGTCAGCCGCATGTTGACTCCCGCGATATCCGTGGACAGCGGAAATTCCCGCTGTGTCACTTGGTGAGTCCACCCTCCCGGCTGTATGCGCTTAGGAGTCAGGTCAAACGAATACCAGAGAGGGCCAGGGTTGCCATGATCGGTGAAGGGAGGGACATTTGAATTGGGGTTCTCACGAAAAATCGATTCGTGCTTCGGTCCGGGATTACTCAAGTCCGCGGATCGAATTGTGGCCCTTCGACTCGGACTCTCTACCGTGGGATTCTCAAATTCCGCCGATTTGTTAAGTTGTGAATCTTTCTCCATGAGGTCTCCTTGCGAAATGTGATGGATTCGAGGCTAAATCCTGTTCTGGCGCTCCTGTCAGCTTTCCACGGCGTTCAGGGGCGTCGGATCACGGGTGACTCTTTAACGAGCCTTGCTTCGGAGCGGTCTAAACCGCTCTGCCCATTCCGGTCTGATGCACGAAGAATACCAACGTGAATTTTCGTGCGTCCAGGCGAAGTTAGCTGAACCGCAAACGCGCAAAGCTCTGTCCAGCGCAAATCGTGCAGCTTCATTTGATCATGCAGTTTCGGCCCCTTCGTATCGCTATCTGCGGCTTGCCAGCGCTGCCTCAACAAAGGAAAAGGCCAGCCTCGTGCATTCCACGAACGAAAAATTTGATGACTTCAAGAATGTCAACATAGCGCCTTGTGTTCAGCGGGCTGGCATACCCATCTCCTCTGAGCTTGAACTTGTCCTCTGCTTTCCATGACTTGACAAAGATTTAATTAGTGGGGCGTTCACCGAATCCGATGCGTATTCGATATCGCCTATGGGCGGAAGAGGGTCCGGACCTATGACGGTACGGCTGGCGTCTGAAGGTGACTCGTGTCAACAGGCAGCCACCTTGACGAATGTTCGTCTCGTCCCAGTGATGTTTTGCGTGCAATGTACTGATTTAGTTCGCGTCGCCTCATCCAGCGTGGCAGCCAACGTGCACTGTAACCGTATGACTATCGGACGGTATCACCATGGAGGTTCGGTCAAGTGCTCGCTGTGCGATCGACTACTCAAGGGCAGCAAAGGAGAAACGAATGAATACGTTTACCACAAAGGATGGAACCTCGATTTATTTCAAGGACTGGGGGACAGGGCCGGTCGTCGCTTTCTCGCACGGATGGCCACTGAGCGCCGATGCCTGGGATTCGCAGATGCTGTTCCTTGGGCAGAAAGGATATCGCGTCATAGCTCACGATCGCCGCGGCCACGGGCGTTCGGGGCAGACCTGGCATGGCAACAATATGGATCAATACGCAGACGACCTTGCGGAACTTCTGGATCACCTCAATGTCAAGAACGCAACAATGGTCGGGCATTCCACTGGTGGTGGAGAAGTGGTCCGCTACATCGCGCGCCATGGCCAGAAGCGCGTCGCGAAGGCTGTGCTGATTTCTGCTGTTCCTCCGCTGATGCTGAAGACTGAGAAAAATCCCGGTGGATTGCCCATTTCTGTTTTCGATGATATTCGAGCCGGAGTGGCGAAAGATCGCGCACAGTTTTTCAAGGATCTGAGTATGCCGTTTTACGGCTACAACAAACCTGGCGCGAAGATCTCGGAAGGCGTTCGCGAATCGTTCTGGCTTCAGGGCGTTCAGTCGTCGATCATCGGTGCCTACGACTGCATCAAGGCGTTTTCCGAGACCGACCAAACAGAAGATCTCAAAAAAATTGACGTACCAACTCTCGTCATTCAAGGCGACGCCGATCAAATCGTGCCCATCGACGATTCCGGACGGCTGAGCGTCAAACTCGTTAAAAACGGCACACTGAAAGTCGTGCCGGGGGCTCCGCATGGCCTGTGCACAACCCATGCGGACGTGGTTAACCAAGAGCTGCTGGCCTTCCTTCAGAAGTAAAACGTAAGGGGCGGGGGTTCGCGAGAACTCCCCGCCTTTACAAAGTGATTACGGAGCGGCCCGCGTGACCTTCGACCGCCTTCCTACTTGGTTGCCCTGTCCTCGAAAAATTTCCGGTACTCGCCATGGCTTTCGCTCTCGAGTTCCTCGAGAGGAATGAAGCGAAGCGCTGCCGATTTTATGCAGTATCGCAGCCCGCCCTTGTCCGACGGACCATCCTCAAAGACGTGACCTGAATGGCTGTCGCCGTGGAAAGTTGGGTTAGTCGCGGGCGCCCTCTCGGCTCTCCCGAGGTAGATTGGGCAGTTGCGGAACGGCGTTTGGTGGAAAGCCAGGGCGGTCCACAAGCGCCTTACGATTCTCTGTACGCGGATTCCTTCGAGCCAATGGAATCGTGAATGACAGAATCTTGAGTGTATTCAACTGAATCGATTTGATCCGGGTCAACGCCCCGTGCGTCCCTTACCATCCGCATTCGAATTGGCGATAACGTCTCAACCGTACCGCCGCGGCGCTGTCGCCACAGTCGCCAGCGCTCAGAACAGCGTTGACCGGCACACCGCCGACCTACGAAAAGAACCTGTTAGACCAAACTTGATCGGCCCTGGATCTGATCTCAAAAAGGCTCATCAGCTGAGTTGTCTCATCTGGCAAGTATGAGGCTCTCTCAAGATTCACGCACTACGCCGATTGGCGTATTGCAAGGGCGCGAGAGTCCCAGCCGCTGCATCTTGCTGATC
>DASVWZ010000258.1:0-20320 GCA_036392935.1 Terriglobales bacterium
GCACTGATTATTATCAGACCGTAACCGGGGAACTTGACAAAGCGGTACAGACGTATCAGGAATGGACTGCCAGCTACCCGCGAGACTACAGCGCCCATAGTGGTCTCGGCAATGTGTACGGCGCACAGGGGCAGTATGAGAAGGCAGCGGAGGAGTATCGTGAAGGCCTGCGCCTCCTCCCGGATAGTGCCTCCCCATACGCTGATCTCTCCAACAGCCTGCTTGCCTTGCAGCGCTTCGACGAAGCCAGACAAATGATCCAGCAGGCACAGGCGCGAAAATTGGACGATTTAGTACTTCGCAATGCTCTCTATGCTCTGGCTTTCCTTCGCGGAGACTCTTCAGCCATGACCGAACAGCAACAGTGGTTTGCGGGCAAGCCGGAAGAGAACGATGGGCTTTCGCTCGCCTCCGACACCGAGGCATACGCAGGTCATCTCGGCAAAGCGCGGGAACTGACCAAGCGGTCTGTCGATTCCGCCGTTCGCGCAGACAACAAGGAAGCCGGAGCGATCTGGCTGGAGAATTCGGCGTTGCGGGAAGCTGCTTTCGGTAACATGACCAATGCCAAGCAAGCTGCGGCGGAAGGCTTAAAGCTGGTTCCAACCAGTCAGGGAGTCGAGGTAGAAGCGGCACTTGCCTATGCCATGGCGGGCGATACAGCACAGGCCGACTCGCTGGCGCAAGACCTGAATAAGCGTTACCCGCTCGATTCGCAGATGCAGTCTCTGTGGCTTCCAGCGATTCAGGCGCAGGTGGCGCTCAATCGCAAGGATGGAACTACCGCGATCAATCGCCTGCAACCAGCCTTACCACCCATCGAGTTTGGGCAAATCTTCTTCGTAACTAATCTTTCCTGCCTCTATCCGACCTATATTCGCGGCGAGGCGTATCTGGCAGCTGGACAGGGCACGCAGGCTGCCGCCGAGTTTCAGAAAATCATCGACCACAGCGGCCTCGTCTGGAACTGCTGGACGGGAGCCTTGGCGCATCTGGGCGTGGCGCGTGCGAACGCCATGGAAGCAAAAACTTCACAGGGCGCAGATGCCGATGCTGCACGAGTGCGGGCATTAGCCGCCTACAGAGACTTCCTCACTCTCTGGAAAGACGCCGACCCCGACATCCCCATCCTGAAACAAGCCACAGCCGAGTACGCGAAGCTGCAATAGTCAACTGACGTTAACAACGATTACACTCAAAATCCCAGGGGCTCGGCCCAGTGGGCGAAATGCGGATTCCTTGACGACGCTTCCTCTCCCCGATACTATCAACCGGTTCCTATGGATCAAGATTCCCTCAACGGTCAGTCCTTCCTGCATTACAGAATTCTCCGCAAACTAGGATCGGGTGGGATGGGCGTAGTCTACGAGGCGCAGGACTCACAGCTCGGCCGTCGCGTTGCCCTGAAGTTTCTGCCGCCCGAAATGGCCCAGGATAGCCAGTTGCTTGACCGCTTCCAGCGCGAGGCGCGAGCCGCTTCCTCGCTCAATCACCCGAATATCTGCACTATCCATGCGATTGAACAACACGAGCGCCGGCACTTCATTGTCATGGAGTTGCTGGAGGGTGAAACCTTGGCTCAGAAGATGAGCCGGAAACCCATGGAAATGGACACGATGCTGCCACTGGGCATACAGATCGCCGACGCCCTCGAATCTGCCCATGCCAAAGGGATCGTACACCGCGACATCAAGCCCGCAAATATCTTTCTTACCAACCGCGGGCAGGTGAAGATACTGGACTTCGGTCTGGCGAAGTTCAGCCGTGGCGAGCTTGCGCAGGCGACCTCAACCGAACAGAGCGAAACTCTGGTTCCCGAACTGACGTCACCGGGTTCGACGGTCGGTACTGTTTCCTACATGTCGCCGGAACAGGCGCGGGGGCAACTGGTGGATGCGCGGACCGATTTGTTTTCCACCGGTACCGTGCTCTACCAGATGGCTACCGGTGCCTTGCCCTTTGCGGGAGATACATCGGCCCTTATCTTTGACGCCATCCTGAACCGCAATCCCAGGTCGGCTGCCGAGTTGAATCCGGCCCTCCCCGCCGATTTTGTGCGTGTTCTCGATAAGACCTTAGAGAAGGATCGCAGCCTGCGCTGCCAGACGGCGACTGAGCTCAAGACCGACCTGTCTCGCTTGAAGCGCGATCTCGAATCGAGCGTGCGCCGCACCAAAGAGAAGACCGAATCGGATCCCGGCGTTCACAAGCAATCAAGAAAGTCAGTCGCTGTTCTCTATTTCGAAAACATAAGCGGTGCGAAAGAGGACGAGTATTTACGCGACGGTATCACCGAGGATGTTATTACCGAGCTCTCCAAGATCCGCGGACTGAACATTTTTTCGCGCCCCACGGTTCTCGCCTTCCGTGACAAGCCTGTAACTCCCGCGCAGATCGGCCAGCAGTTGGGGGCTGCCTACGTCCTGACTGGCACTTTGCGCCGCGCTGGCGCCCGCCTTCGGATCAGTGCCCAGCTGGTGGATACGCACACCGATTTCCCACTTTGGTCAGATCGCTTCGACCGCGAGATGAAAGACGTTTTCGAGGTTCAGGATGAGATGGCTCGCAGAATCGCCGAAGCTCTTCGCGTTACACTCTCTCCAGAGGAACTGGAGGCTCTGGCCATCAAACCAACGGAAAACCTCCAAGCTTATGACCTCTATCTACGCGGCAAGCGCTACGCTCGACGACAGACCCGCCAAGATCTTGAATTTGCGCTTCAAATGTTCGAAAACGCAGTAGCCATTGATTCCAGTTTTGCACTTGCTTACGCCGCCAGCGCTAATGCTTGCGCAATGTTCTACTGGACCTTCAGCCGCGATCAAACGTGGGTCGAACGGGCGCGCGAAGCTTCCGGCAAGGCTGTGGCCCTCCGCTGGGACCTGCCCGAAGTGCAGGTCAGCCAGGCTTGGGTGCTATATGCAGCCTCCTTGCACGACGAAGCCGTCCGGATGTTGAAGAAGGCGATCGAACGCAAGCGCGACTGCGAAGGCGCACATTACTTGCTTTGCCGCGCCTTGTTCGCTACCGGACGCTACCAGGAAGTTGTGGACGTTGCAGAAGCCGCCATTGAAGCCAGTGGCGAGGACTATAACGTTTATGTGCCCATCTTGAACTGTCTTGGCGCGCTTGGAAAACATGAGGCGGCGCGTAACATGCGTCAGCGAAAAATGGCAGCCCTGGAAAACCACTTGAAACAGGTGCCCGAGGACGCGCGAGCTCGAATCCTGCTCGGCTCCGACTATGCCTCCCTGGAACGCCCGGACGATGCGCTTCGCGAGCTCAACTTGGCAGTTACGTTGCGTGCCAATGAAGCTTCGATTCTCTACAATGCCGCATGCGTCTACTGCAAACTCAAAAAGAAAGTGGAAGCCCTCGATACCTTGCGCAAATCCTGGGAAGCAGGTTTCAAGGACGCGGAGTGGGCCCGCCGGGACCCGGATCTCGCCCTGCTTCACGACGAGCCGGAGTTTCGACGCTTGTACCCCGAGAAACCTGCGTCACCCTCCGCCTCTACCGCCACCTAGGTTCAGGATCTTTCGAAATCTGCACACTTCTGTTTCCGCATGCTCCCAGTGTTGTTCCGACTCGGAAACTTTGTTGCCTTCAACAGGATGGCTGGTCAACATCAATACTTCCACATTCTGATTTCATTGCCCCCATTGACGAACTGAACTTCATCCATCAGTTGTCGGATCAAGTAAACACCACGGCCATGATCCATTTGTAGGCTTTCCTGCTGACTGGGATCGGGCAAGAGTTCCGACGTAAAGCCGGGACCGGGGTCGGTAACTATGATGAGGACGAGCCCGATCGGGTTTGTTTTGACCTGGCAGCGCACCTCTTTGGAAGGATCGTTGCCACAACCATGCACGACTGCGTTGGCGAGCGCTTCTTGTACCGCCAGGCCAATCACCAGGCGCTTTTCCTCCGGGACGCTCAAACGGGTGAGAGTTTCGGTGACCTTATCGGCAGCTTCGGCCACACCGGCCGATTCCGCAGGGATTCGCAGATCTAGGAGTTCTAATACGTCGACATCTCTACCCGTCCGTTGATCGTTCATGGCGGATTACCCTTGGCCTGATTCCAGCCCTGCGACCAGCGCTAGACGAAGGAATCGACGGCTACGTCCTCCTGATCAAAAATCTCAAACAGGTTGAGCACCCCGACCAAACGTAGGGTCTGTATCGCGAATTTGGAGGGTTGCAGGAGCTTGACACTACCGCCGCGCTGCTTGGTGGAAGCCAGGTAGCGCACGATCAATCCGATTCCGCTCGAGTCGACCATAGGTACCTCAGCAAGGTTCAGCACAATCCGGGTATCTCCGCCGGCGGTTAAGTCCTCAAGAGTCTGCCGCAGTTCATCGACGGCGAGCCCTAGACGTAGCGGCCCTCGCAACTGGATCACCTGTATTTGCGAGCGCTTACGAACGTTGATGTCCACGCATCCCTTTCTTCTATAACATCTGCGCTTACGGCCCCGCTTTGCAGATTTGGGGGCCTGCCCAAATTACGGGAAGCTGACGAGTTTTGCAAGCCGAACTACGGAAATTGGGCACAACGAGCGGCGAGGTCGGGTTTCCGGAATCGGATGGTAAAAAATTCACCCTTGGAGGTGAAGAATTTGCCATAATCTTCTACCGGGCGAGGAGAATAATATGCGCGCTACCAACCTGAGATCTTTGCCTTCACGTTTTCGGGTAGTGATTATGACTAGCGACGAAAAAGTGCCGCCCGAAGCCGAAGCTTACCTGGCTCATGGATATGACTTGATTATTCTGAAGGCCTGGAAGGAATTGGTCAGCTTGGTCCAAAAACAGCCTCCAGACGTTACCTTCCTGGATCTCGATGCCATCGGGAAGCAGAGCTATGATGGCGTTGCAGCTCTTGCCGAGCTGCGCGGGCTGGGGCCGGACATGGTGCTCATAGGCATGACGCGCTCCACAAGTCGCAATCTCCGCCGCGAGGCCGCGGAAGCCACCGTGGATGAATACTTCGTCGCTCCTATCGACTTCCGGGAAGTGCAGATCGTCTTAGCTAGAGCGCTAGAAAAACGCGAGATGGAGCTTGAGTGCCGTAACCATGCTGAGATTAAGGCAGAGGAGCAGTCCTTTTGCGAGTTGATCGGGACGTGCGAACCGATGCAGCAGATCTTTGATGCTATCCGCCGGGTTGCTGACACAACCAGCACAGTGCTGATCCGGGGAGAAAGCGGGAGCGGTAAGGAGTTGGTGGCTCGAGCGATTGTTTCAATCGGTTCACGCAGCGGTAACCCGTTTATAAGCATTAACTGCGCGGCCTTACCAGAAAATCTGATTGAGACGGAGCTTTTCGGACATGAGAAGGGTGCGTTTACAGACGCAAAAGAAGCTCGCGCCGGACACATTGAACTGGCGCATACTGGCACGCTCTTCCTCGACGAAATCGCGACCTTAGGTTTGCCGTTGCAGTCGAAACTGCTTCGCGTGTTGGAAGATCGGGCTGTCACCCGTATAGGAGGAAAAACGGCCAGGAAAATTGACTTCCGCCTGCTCACTGCTACCAATGAAAACCTGGAAAAATTGGTCGAGGCTGGCAGATTTCGGGAGGACCTCTACTATCGCATCAATGTAATCCCGATTCGCGTTCCCCCCTTGCGGGAACGTGCTGAAGACTTGCCACTTCTGGTGGACTATTTCTTGAGAATGTATTGCCGGGCCAATAATAAACCGATTAAACGACTTGCCTCCGACGTGATGTCGGTGATGGAGGATTACCCGTGGCCTGGCAACGTACGTGAACTGGAGAACGTGATCCAGCGTCTTGTCCTGATGACTGACAGCCCCCTGATTGGGCTTAAGCACCTTCCGCAACAGTTGCTGCTTTCGAGCCATGCCAGCCAAGAGGCGATTCTGATTCCTGAGGGCGGAGTTGACTTTGACGCCGAAATGGATCGCCTGGAACTGGCCTACCTGACTGCAGCCCTACATCGTACGGGCGGAATCAAGGTCGCAGCGGCAGGGCTTTTGCGAATTGATCCGCAGCGAATGAAGTATCTGTGCCGCAAGAGACAGCTTTGACCCCCCGCAAGGGTAAAAAATTAACCCTCGGATGGATAATTTTTTACCGAAACAGAGAATTCACCTCAGCACCTTCCACTTGCAAGCTGAGGGAAAATTTGCAAGTCGTTGATTTGGTGGATGTGTTGTTTGCGGCGGCAGAACCGCTGCGTTTGGCAGTGCGGTTGCTACACCAGAAGACGAACGCACGACGCGTGGAAGTCAAAAATCCTCGGAGGGAAAGACATGGCGATCCAAAAGAAATCTTTGATTGGCAAGAGCACAGTGAAGAAGGCCAGCCAGGCGATGCCGGAAGTCAGTGAGAGGCCGGGCGTAACCAAGGTAGCCGCGACCCGCATTGCCGCCACTAGACTAGCTGCTACGCGTGTTGCTGCTACGCGTGTTGCTGCCACCCGTGTTGCTGCCACCCGCGTTGCTGCTACCCGTGTTGCTGCCACCCGCGTTGCTGCCACCCGCGTTGCTGCCACCCGCGTTCGGGCCAATGGGTAGTGTGCAGAACTGATCAGCCAAAAAGACCGCGCCAGACGCGCGGTCTTTTTTTGTATCGCAAGCTATTGCATTTTGGTGCATTTCGTTTTTCCAAGCTTCTCTTGTCGTAGGAACGTTGTGTTCCCTCTTGCACAGGTTGAGGAGATTTGTAATAAACTTTCGGCACGAGACGGTGGCCCTACCACAGCCGCCTCGCCACTATATTACGTGTGAAGATCCACGCCAGCCCGGTGAGACTGCGGCGGGCGACAAAAATTTTTGCATCGCCGGTCATACCTCCCTTCAATTCGCCAGTGGGATTGGCGACGAACACCGATCCGACATAGAAACGGGGCGCGATGATGCCTTTGAGCTGGTCTTTGGGAATCAGGCCGGGCTCAATCTCACTTGGGGCCGGTGAGACGGTTGACAGGACCCCGGGGACCGTTGTTACGCGCGAATGTGGCTGAAGCCGAATCTCTGCCCCCAGGCGGACTTCTTTCATCGCAAACTCAGGAATATAGATTCGAGCGGTTAGTGTGGAAGGATCGGCGATTTCAAGCACTGGCGTGCCGGCTTCGAAGTACGATCCGACCAAGTCTTCGACGCGTGGTGTGACCACGACGCCACGGATCGGGCTTGAAATCCTCAGCTGAGAGATTTCTGCATTGATGGCGCGGGCTTGCTCCGTCATCCCCTGGCGCTTGTACTCGGCTGCGCCATAGTTGCCATGCGTAAGCATGGCCTGATAGCTCAAGTTGGTGGCGAGGTGCAGATCAGCATTGGCTTTGGCTGCAGCCGACTCCAAGTTGAGATTGGTGAGTTGCAGCAGGGGTTGGCCAGCGGAAACTAATTGGCCTTCCCGCACCTGGACGTCAGCGACCGCCCCGGCAACTTCTGCGCGAACGATGGCTTTCCGTGTCGGCTCGAACACAAAGGGCCCGGAAACGAAATCAGGGAAGATTGGCGACAGGAGCACGAGCAGCGCGGCAACCGAAATCGTAGCCAGTCGAGATGCGGTCAGCCAAGCTCTTGCTCTTTCTTTCTTGTCGAGGTAGACGATTTTCATAAATCTCACCAGCATTTTGATACGTGACTTGAAGACCCAGTATCCAATTGCCATTGACGGTAGGAAGGCCCAATCGGGGCTATAGGAGTGAAGAATGTTGTACGTGAGGACCATCAAGAACGACAGCAGAAGGTAGCCGTAAATTCCAGAGAGAATTGCGTAGATGACGTAAAAGGCGCGCCGCCGCTTTTGGACATACTCGATTTCGACTGGAAGATGAAAAACATATCGGCGCAACATGCCCGAGGCATAGGCAGTGGCTTTTTCTTTGAGGTCAGGCTCATGAATGAGTTCGCAGAAGATCAGGTAGCCATCGAGTTTGATCAACGGATTAAGATTGAGCAGCGAAACGCCGATGCCAGTCACCATCATGACCTTGTAGGCGACCTCGTGGATGAACATACCGGTTGCCGTCCCCCACCAGATGAACGTCGCAATGGCGCAGATGATGAGATCGATCCAGATGCCCGCGATGGCGGTGGCAATGCGCTCCCACTTCCCGCCATAGATCCAAACTTGTGAAGCGTCGCAGAAAAAACTAGGAGCAAAGTACATGAGAGTGAAGCCCATTTTTTCCACGTTTCCGCCGAAGTGCTTACATGTAAGGCCGTGCGCGGTTTCGTGAAAAAAGGCCATGCCGGCGAACAGGATCCAGAATTCGAGCAAGTCGGTGCCGGATTTGCTGGTGAAGTTGTAGAACTGAAAACTGTCATTCCAGATTTCGGCAAACTTGTCGGCCCACATCCACAGCATAACCAAGAATGAAAACAAGGAAAGCCAGACAAACCACGGCGTGAAGATGAACTTTAGTTTGGGGTAAAGCCAGGAGATGTACCTGTCGGCATTAGGCCATTCAGCGACGATGACGTCGGTGAAGTCAGGGACCTGGAAACGCTTGCGTTTCTTGCGGCGGTCGCCCTGGAGTTGTTGCCGCATGACGATGTTTCGCTCGAGCGGTGTTTTGTAGAGGAAGTCAGTATTGTCATAGAGGAAGCCAGCGATTTCACGCACGTCATCGGGGGCAAACTGCATACCTGTCCTTGCCGGAGAAAGATCGGCAATTTCTTCGTAGGTGTGCTTGCCGTCGAAAAGAGAAATCAATTTCCATTGTTCCGGGCTGAAGCGGAGAACAAGTTCGGTCCCCGGAACTTTGGCGATGATGACCGGACGGTCGTGTTCGAGGTGCTCGGCCGTGATGATGCGCGGATCAAGACGGGGCAGGTCTCGACGCAATGCTCGCTCGGGAAGATCAGGGAGTGCCGCGTCGAGGGCTTGAACGATGTTCACTTGACGGAATCCGTGGGCCGAAGATCAATGCGAATGTGCGCGAGCATTCCGGGACGCAGGTCCGCGGCCATGCCCACAACCTGTGCCATAACCTCGATCGTTCCACTTGAGGGATCGACAACAGGGCTCACATCCATGATCTTCGCCGGATGTTCGACGGCGGAAGGAATGTCGGCAGAAGCCACCTTCACGGTCTGCCCCTTGGTGACTGCGCCCAGACGTTGCTCAGGCACAGTGAAGCGAACTTCCAGGGGAGCCACCGAGGTGACCCAGAAAAGCCGGTCACCGACTGCCACGCTTTGTCCATCGCGCACGTAGCGACGGGCGACAACGCCGTCAAAGGGCGCGCAAATCCTAGTTTTTTCGAGCTCGAGATCAAGCACGCGAAGGGTATTTTGCGCGTTGCTCAGATCTTGCTTCGCTTTGTCGACCTCGAATTGCGAACCGATCAGTTTGTAGTGGGCGTGATCGAGTTCTTCCTGGGTGTTGATCCCGGCATCGCGCATGGCTTGGGCGCGGCGGTAATCGGAGTCGGCGACACCGGTCTCAGCCTCCCAATCCTGCAAGTTCGATTCTGCGCTGTGCATTCTGGCGGCAGCGGCATCGCGTTCCGCAGTTGCCTCACGATCGTCGAGCGATGCCAGCAGATCACCCTTGTGCACCGTCTGTCCAACATCGATCACGATCTTTGCAACCACGCCGGGGCGCAGAGCCAGAACATCAACCTGGTTTTCGACAACTATTGGTCCGGTCGCAATGAATACTCGCTCGTCAACAGGGAGTGGTGATACGGGAGGATTCGAAGGCGCTGCCGCGACCACAGCGGCGGCCGGAGGTGCGCTGCTGCATGAAGTGGAGGTCATCAGGGCCATCATCCCAGCCACGGGGAGGACAACAAGGACGCAGGTTTTCATAAGAATTCTCACCATCCTATCCAGGACCAGAGCTTGAACCATAGCCACATGGCAGGCCTGCGGAAGAAAACCTCTCCCGCTGGCCGCCACCCGGTAAAGATCTTTGCCCGTCCATCCATCCCGTCACGAATAGAACCATCACTGTTTGGAACGGTCACGCGCGCGTAGAAAAAGCGTTGGTCCCCTTGCAGTTGATTCTTGGGACTGATGATCTCAACCTCACCTTTAAGGATGCGAGTCGGGAAACCATCGAGTTTGACCGAAACCCTTTGACCAGGACGAAGCAAAGAAAGATCTTCTTCTTCGATGGCCACGTCCAGGTCGGCCTGGGCAGTGTTGAGGACTTCCGCAAACGTTTCGCCCGGTTTGAGACTGCGGCCTACGGTGTCTTCTATCCTGGGCGTTGCCACCACACCGTCGATGGGGGAAAGCAGTTGCGTCTTGTCCAAACGGATCTGCATGCGGCCCACTTCAGATTCCCAATACTCGGCCTGGATCCGGTCAGTTCCGGCTTCGCTGCCATCGTTGTTGGCTAACGCCCGGTTCATTTGTGAGATCGCAGTCTGATATTTTGCCTGAGCTGCGGCCAAGTCGGCGCGGTACTGCCAGTCTTCGAGATTCGCGAGGACAGCGCCTCGTTTGATCGCATCGCCCTCGTGAACCTTCACGTTTTGGACTACGCCCGGGATCTCTGGCTGGACGTTTGCACTCCGTGCGGGTTGGACGACGGCCGGACCATCTACCCGCAGCGGCAGTGGAAACGCCGCAAGAAAAGCCAGCCCCAATGCAGCGCATACGGCGACCGCAAACCTCCGCTGTTTCTTAAGCGCGAAGAACTTACGCTTCCTCTCAAGGATCGGCTCCAGCACATTGATGAACGGGACTTCGCGGTACAGAGAGGCGTTGCGTAGAGCGACCGTGGCCTGACCGGCAAGCACCTTGATCATCTCGACGTGAACCGCGGTGAGAAAATCCGGAGCGCTGCTTTCGAAACAAAGGATTCCCACCCGGCCGTCGTCATCGGCTAGGGGTGAGGAGTGAAAGGCACGCATTCCAGTTGCGGCAAAGTAATTGCGGAACTTCGCTTTGGTTTCGGGACGATCGGCATCCACTTCGTCGCCGTACTGTGCGACGAAAAGGGCACCGTCATGCTGCGACGCCCATTCGAGCAGTTCCTGCAAGCGTGACGTAGTGGGATCCTCCGGGTTGATCTTGGTCACCCCGGTGATCGCTTTCACCTGCACCCGCCCGCGCTGTTCCAAAGCGATCACTGCCCGCTCATACGGAATCACTGTGCTGGGACCGTTCACCACTGCGTCGAGGACGCGATCAAGATCGAGGGTGGAGGTGATCTCCGCGCTAACTTTCACCAGCGCTTCCAAAATCTCGACCTTGCGTTCGGCCTGCAGCAGGCTAGCATTGTGCAGTGCGTTGCTGGCGGTTTCGCAAATGTTGGTGAGGAGAAACTGGTCGTCGTCGTCGAAGGCAAGGCCGTCCATGCGGTTGACCGCCTCGACCACACCTACGAGATTTTCGTGCTCCATGAGTGGCGCAGCCAACAGAGAGACAACCGGATTCTCTTCAAAACCCGTGTTGCGCTTATTGAGACGGAGGTCCTCGGGGTCGGTGATCAGTACCGCTTCGCCACTATCCGAGATATCGCCCGCAACGCCCTCGCCGGGTCTTTGCGTAGCGTTCAACTGGACTGTCGGGTCAACCCCCGCGCAAGCTACCAGTTCAAGTTCGTCGCCGGTGACCATCCAGAGGTTCACCCCCTGAACGTTCAATATCTCCTGGAATTTGCTCGCGATGGTGCCCAGAAGCTGATCCATCTCCAGCGTGGAATTGAAGACCTTTTCCAGGTCGTACATCTGGGTGACACGGCTGATGGAGTGGAGACTACTGTTTCGCTCGCGCTCGTAAGCAAGCGCCGAGTAAATCGCCGGGGCAGCCAGTTTTGCGATTTCGTTGACAGCGTCGAGAGTCGTTTCAGAGAAGGTTTGCTCATAGTGAATGAGTTCGATCGCCCCGCAAAGGGCCTCATCCACCATGAGCGGAACGTATCCTAAGCATGCTACGGTGCGGCGCGTGTCCAAATGGGCGTAGTTTTCCCGTTGTAAGTCGTCGCCCTCGAAGACCAGGAGGATTTTGTGTTGGGCAAGGGTGCCAAGCGTGCCTGAGTCATATTGGAACACCTCGCTGGTGATGATTTCGCCGACGCTTGCTTTCGCAGTCCAACTTGGGTTCTCTTGGTCCTCAACCGTATACACAACCACCGCTGTTCCGGGCATAAATTTGGCGATCAGGTCAGCTACGACTTGCGCACGCGCCTTCACCTCTTGACGCGCTAGCAAGGCAACGGCTATTTCAGCCGTGGGGACCGCGGGCGTGGATCGCCGTGTAGCCATGAAAGGACCCTTCGCTCCCCTCGCGAAACAACAGACCCCGCAATGACAGCATTACTGCTTCGTTGCGGGGACCCAAATAACCCGAGTCGGCATCTTATGCCCTCCTGGCAAAGAGGTCAATATTTTGGTGGCTTTAGATTGGGGTGGTTCTAGTATGTCCAAGTTTTTCGCTTTCTGCGGGTCCCAAAACTTTCGACATGATCAGATAATCCACGATTGCGAATTGAATTCCATATAAAAGGGTAGGAAACTTCCCTCCCTCCAGCGAACAAGAGGAAAGAGGGGAATGGCTCCTCAGGTAGGACTCGAACTTGAGGCGTTTTGGCGGCGTCTGAGCCGCCAGCCGAAATCCCGAGCCAGGGGCGAGGGACCTCATCGCAAAGGGCGTTGAAGAAAGAACGGCTCCTCAGTAGCGCTCGACCTGGACTTCACTTTTTCAAGCCCCAACTCACGGCTGTGAACGCAACGAAAGCTAGCCACGTTGCGAGGAAAAGACCCTTCGCAGCGAGCATCTTGAAGTTCTCCGACTTGGTCAGGTATACGATTGCTCCGTGATTATCCAGCGGGAAGACATGCCCGGTCTGCAGATCGGGCACCCTAGGGCAAATTGAGAAGTAATGCGCTGAGAGCCAAACGAGGATCGCCAAAGACAAAATCGTCAGCGCAGCCATCGCCTTTTCAGCCGTTGTTCTTGGCAGCAGCATAAGCGGAGGGGATAGGCGGCATGTGATTCGCCCCGTGGAGCGTTGTCGGAACCCAACCATTAAACCATGATCTATCGCTTCCGGAAGGTTGCGCCGGTTGGCATAACATCCCGATTACACTCAAAATGGCCGGGAGGGGTTTTAAGCGCTAACGCCAATCATGGCTAAATCATGGCTATTAGGTTGGTAAGGACGGGGAAAAAGGGAGAAGGACTGCCATTCTCGATTAATGCAAGCGTCTGTAAACATTGAAAAATCAACGGCTGGAGAAGATGCGCGACGGCACTTAGGATCCAGTGCCGCAAGGCGTGCAGGTTCGAGTCCTGTTCCCGGCACCAACCCTTTCTTCTCCGCCTCACGCATGCAAACCTTTTCACTCTGTGCGAAATCGCAGACATCGGATAGAATTTTCAAGTTTTTCGCAGGTAACCAATTCCAGCCTTGGGGATACCGCACATGCGCATTCATGGAAAGACACTGACTTCAGCGATCATCGCCTTCGCCTGTTTGACCGCCGCTGCCCAAGTTACCGTTCCCACCTATCATTACGACAACAAGCGCACAGGTTGGAATTCCCATGAGACCAGCCTCACCCCCGCCAATGTAACCACCAAATCCTTCGGTTTGCTCCATACTGTTGCCCTCGACGATCAGGTCGATGGCCAACCGCTGGTTGTCCCCGGCGTGCCGATCACCGCTGGCCCCTTCAGCGGCACCACTCATGATGTCGTCTACGTCGCCACCCAAGGCAACACCGTCTACGCCATTGACGTCCACACCGGCGCCATCCTCTTGAGCCCGAATTTCGGCACACCCGGCTCCTGGCCCCTCGGCTGCAACAACAATGGCCCGCGCGTCGGAATCACTTCAACTCCGGTGATCGATCGCGCCGCCGCCATCCTGTACGTCATGGTCTACACCCAAACCGGATCCGTCCGCGATTACACCCTGCATGCTCTTGATCTTGGAAGCCTCACTGACAAAGTCACGCCGCAGCCCGTCGCCGCGTCGCACACTCTTTCGAGTGGCGCGACTTTCAATTTCAAGGCAAACTATCAGCGCCAACGCCCGGCATTACTCCTGCATGAAGGGAATGTCTACGCTGGATTCGGCAGCTTCTGCGATTTTTCCGCCAATGTCTCTCGCGGTTGGTTGCTCGGCTGGAACGCCCCCACACTTACGCCGCTTCCCTCCAATCAGCTCAATGATCTGCAGCCCAGGCAAAGCAGCGGCTTCTTTCTTTCCTCCATCTGGATGTCGGGATTCGGTCCTGCCACCAACGAGGAAGGCGATATCCTCTTCGTCACCGGAAATTCCAACCCTGGAAGCTACGACGGCGTCAGCAACATACAGGAAAGTGTTGTCAAAGTTTCTGCCACGCTCGCTAATGTTCTCGACCTGTTCACGCCCAAGGATCAAGTCTTCCTCGATCAGGAAGACAACGATTTCGGATCGGGTGGCGTTCTTGTCCTTCCCGATCAGCCCGGTGCAACGCCCCATCTGGCCGTCGCCGCCGGCAAAGACGGCAACCTGTACCTCATGGATGAGGACAACCTCGGCGGCTTTTCCCCGCACAGGAACAACGTTCTCGGCACCTATCCGATTGGCGGATGCTGGTGCGGCCCCTCTTATTACACCGCTGCCGACGGAACCGGCCGCATCGTTGCCAGTGGCGGCAACAATGTCAGCCTCTACCAGGTCGAAACTGCACCCAAGGCCGCACTGAAATTCTTGAAAGGATCCAATTCCATCCCCGGATCACAAAATCCCGGCTTCTTCACCGTCGTATCTTCTAACGGCCCTGCGAATCAGATCATCTGGGCTCTTTCGCACCCTACCGGCTCCGGCGATAATCCCATCTACCTCTACGCCTTCGATCCCAACTCCGGCAACTCGACCATGAACACGATCTTCTCCGCCAAAGCCGGCTTCTGGCCCAACTTCACCGGCAACTCCAATCTCGTCCCCGTCGTCGCCAACGGCCAGGTCTTCGTGGCCAGCCACAAAACTCTAACCATCTTCGGACTCCGCCAGTAGCAGCCACATTCGAAAATTACAAATCACAAATTACAATTTTAAATTTCCCCAATTACCCGACTTCTAAATTTCTCTCACTTCCCTGCCCAGCTCACCCGCCAGATCGAGTTCGATCCGTCATCGCTCACCAGCAGCGACCCGTCCTGCGCCACCGTGACCCCGACTGGCCTTCCCCAAACATGGCCGTTGTCCACCACAAAACCGGCAAGGAAATCTTCGTACTCCCCACTCGCCCGCGTGGTTCCATGTAGCGGCACTCGGATCACTTCATAACCAGTTCTTACGGAACGATTCCACGAGCCATGCTGCGACGCAAAAATGTCTCCCTTATACTCCGCCGGGAACTGCGAGCCTTCATAAAACGTCATCTGCAATGACGCATTGTGCGGTTGCAGCAATACATCCGGTACGATCACTTTATCTTTTAGTTCCGGATGCTTGCCTTTATACCGCGGATCCTGGTTCCCGCCCATGTACCACCACGGCCAGCCATAAAATCCGCCTTCCTGCACATGCGTAATGTAGTCAGGCACCAGGTTATCGCCCAATCCGTCACGCTCGTTTACCGAACACCACAGCTCGCCTGACTTCGGATTCACCGCTAACCCTCCGCCCGCATTGCGGATTCCGTACGCGTAGACTTCCATCTTGCCATCCGGCGTGAACGCCAGAATGTCTGCGCGATTTTTCTCGTCCGCCGCTGTGTCCGGGTCGCCGATATTCGACGCCGACCCCACTGCCACAAACATCTTCTGCCCATCCGGCGAAAACACCACGCTTCGTGTCCAATGGCTCCCGCCGCGCGGCAGATCGGCGATCTTCTGTGCCCCGCCGCGTGCCTGCAAATCCCCGTTCTGATATGGAAATCTCAACACCGCATTCGTATCCCCGATGTAAACCCATTGCGGATTCGGCCCCGGCGGATAAAACGCAATGCCATACGGCTGTTTCAGCCCGGCGGCAAATACTGCGCTCTGCACCGCTTTGCCGTCGCTCGTAACTCCGCGAAAAATCTTGATCTTCCCGCTCTCGCTCTCCGCCAGAAAAATATCGCCGTTTGGCGCCGTCTGCAGCAGCCGCGGATTGTCCAACCCGGTCGCATATTGCTGCACGCTGAATCCCGCCGGAGCTTTCGGCCACGCATTCGCCGGCCGCCGGACCAGGTCCGGTCCGTTGTCGGAGGAATCCGTCGCGTAAGGCGCCGGCAGCTGCGCCACCGTAATCTTCCGGAACTTCGCCGGCTCCTCATAGCGAAAATCCGTGAACGATTCCGTCGGCGTCGGGGCATTGGTTTTCTCCGGCGCTCCCGCCGCTGGCAGCTGGTTCGCGGCCGCTCCCGCGGAATCTTTCAGCGACTTCACATAGTTCACCAGTTGCCATCGCTGCTGTTCCGGCAACTTCTGCCACGCTGGCATCCCATTGTCCGGGGACCCGGTGGTAATGAACCAGAAAACTTCGCCGTCCCTCGCCTTTTGTACCGACCCTTGATCGAGCGCCGGAACGTTCCCTGTCCCTTGCCCTGTCGCCCCATGGCACGATTTGCAATTCTTGGCGTAAATCTTCGCTCCCGCCGCTGTCGCCACAGCCTGCCCCGCATACGGATTCGCCCGCTGCCCAGCCGATGCCGGCGCATTATGAAAGCGTGCATCCTGCGCCAGAACAACGCTTGCGACAAAGAGCGCCGCGGCAACCGCCGTCAAAATGGCAAAACTTCCCTCAGACCGGGAACCCATCGCACCCGTCCAATCTTTCACGCAACCATCCTTTTTAGCCTTGGCGAAGACTCCCCCATACAGATGCCACGGAACAACGGCCGGAATCAGAACCAACCGTGCAGGTCCTCGATTGCCAAATTACCCAATTACAAATTTCCCAATTACAAATCCCTCGCCGCGCTCCCTATTTCGCCCCGGCGCCCAGCGCCTTCGAAAACAGCCACGGAAACAGCTTCGGCTCATCGTAAGCTTTGTTCCATGAGGCATGCCCTACCCCTGGATACTCCGTGTAATGCGCCTCCGCGCCCACCTGCTTCATCGCCTCGTACATGTGCTGCGATTCACTCACCGGCACAATATCGTCCGCGCTCCCGTGAAAAATCCACACCGGCACTTTGCCGATCCGCTCCGCCGCCACGTTATAGCTGTTGGGCGAATCCGGCAAAATCACTTTGTCCAGATCCGGATACGCCTTGAGCACCGACGCCCGCGGACGAATCCCCCCACATATCACGATCATCGCCGCAAATTTCCCCGGATACTTCTGCGCCAGGTGCCACGCGCCATATCCCCCCATCGACAGCCCCGTCAGATACGTCCGTTGCGGGTCTCCATGAAACTCCTTGGTCGCCTCATCCAGCGTCGCCACCGCCAGCTCATCCATCGGCGGCAGCATCCACCAACTGCTCTTCGGACACTGCGGCATCACCACAATCGCCTCGAACAAATTCCTGTAGCTTCGGATCGCCGTCCCGATCCCTACGTCAGTCTGCAGCTGCCCATCGCTGCCGCGCTCTCCCGCGCCATGCAGAAAAAGTATGACCGGCCATTTCTCATGCGGCGTCCAATTCTCCGGAACGAATACCTGGTACTTGTACTCGACGCCCTGAACCGTGGTCACCCGATCCAGAAATCCGGTTTCGTGTTTTTTCGCCTGCGCCGGCGTCGCCAGAAGAAAAAATAACGCCGCTACCAACAGAATTTTCAACCGATCAGGCAACCCTTCCCTGCCCGTCAACTCCGGCACCGTATTTTCTCGTAAACCCTCGTAAACCTGCGTAGATTTTCCCCTCAAATGTCGAACCCAAGTGACCGCTGACACTCAGATGCCGTCTAAAGCCTATGAGTTCGCAACGCCGCCCGGAACTCGATGCCATGCGCGGCCTCATGCTCGTCTGGATCGCCCTCACTCACCTGCCCACCGCCGCCAGCACCTACGTCAATCAGCCTTTCGGCTTCGTCGGCGCCGCCGAAGGTTTCATTTTTCTCTCCGCCCTTTTCACCGGACGCATCTATTTCCGCCTCGCCTACCACGACGGTTACGCCAAAATGGTCGGCAAGCTCTGGTCGCGCACCGTCCGCCTCTACGGATACCACGCTCTGCTCTTAGCCTTCGCATTCCTCGTCGCCGTTCCCATCGCCTCCCACGGCGACCGCCCCGGCCTGCATAATCTTCTGGATTTCTACTTCATGGCCGGCCCCAAACAAGCCATCACCGAAGCTGCCCTGCTCATCTACCGCCCGCCTCTGCTCGACATTCTGCCCATGTACATCATCTTCCTCGCCGAAACTTCGGTCGTTATCCCCCTCGCGCGCCGCATCGGATGGAAACCCATCCTCTGGACATCCTTTGCCTTCTGGGTGCTCGCGCAATTCGGCTTCCGCGCCGCCGAACACAATTTCATGATGCACTACATCCCCACCGCCATCCCCGTGCACGAAATGGGATCGTTCGACCTCTGGGCGTGGCAATTCCTATGGTTCGTCGGAGTCTGGCTCGGCGTGCGCTGGGCCCAGGACGATCTGCCCATCGAACAATGGGCCCGCTGGGCTATCATCCCCGCAAGCGCGACTGCCATCTTGTGCTTCATCCTGCGCCAGAAAGTAATCCACGGCCTCGATCTCGGCGCCTCCGAATTCCTCTTCGATAAATGGCACCTCGGCCCCATCCGCGCCCTCAATTTCGCCGCCGTCGCCGCTCTGCTCATCGTCTCGCAGCGTGTGACCAGAATCCTCGCCATCAAGCCTCTCGTGCTTCTCGGCCAATCCTCCTTGCAAGTCTTCTGCGTTCATCTTCTCTTCGTCTTTGCCGGACTCACCCTCATGGGCAACGCCTCCATGCTCAACGGATGGCGCCAGACCGCACTCATCACCGTGACCTTCGCCGCCATGTTCATCACCGCGAAAGTCTTCTCCAAGAGCGAAGCGAAACACGAACCTCAGCGCAAGAACCCGCAAATCCCTTATCGCGCACGCCTGGCCGCGTAACCGGGTGCCTTCATCATCGGCAACAGCCGGCAAGGCGGGTGCATAATTCCGCCAGGCAATGCCAGAACCCTCAACCGGTGCAGCATTCCTGCTTCAGCGGCCTTCCCTTATCCAGCCAATGCAGATACGTATCGATGCTGTGGTAGCAAATCGGGTTCCTTTTCACCCCCATCTCCCACGAGTCAAAGCTATACGGCACGTTCACGTGCTGGTAGTCGATGATCGACGGAACCGTCGGCGGCAGTTTGGGCACCCAATCGCGGCTATTCACGATCCGCCACGAGGTCAGCGGCAACGCATCAAACGCCTTTTTGAACTCGGGGTTTCCCACCTTCGGCGACGCCAGCGTGCTGATCACCGTAACGTCGAACTTCTGCTTGACGCCGTTCTCCATCACAAAAAGTTTGGCCAGCGCCGACCCCAGGCTGTGGCCGGTAACCACCGTCGGACGCGCCGGTCGCGTGCGCCCCTCCGCAAACTGATGCGCCACTCCCCGCTCGTTCTCGCGCAACACCGCCAACTGCTCCAGCTGATCGCCGAAAGATCCCGCTAACTCCGGCGCCGCCACTGCCGTACGCTCTGCCGGCCCCGTGCGCGGCACCGGCACCACCTTCATCGTCGAATAAATATTGTCGAAGCCAAAAGCTACCAGCCCCGCCTTGGGCGATTGCTTGAACGGCACCATCACAATCGAAGCCCCGTCGTCGCACCATTCAATCAGTCCTTCCGTTCCTCGTATCGCGATAATCCGGTTGTCGGGATTCGCAATCTCGTGCGCCACGATTCCATAGAACCTCAACTCCCTGAGCTGAAACAGAAAATCCGACATGTGTATCCACGCCGAGAGCTCCCACCCATCCGGAATGTTCTTGGGGTCGGGATACAGGTTCTTGTTGTTCGCGTCGTACATGTCATACGCCGCCGCCACAAACTGGCCATACCCAGCCGCTTGGCCGGGATCAAGAGAACTGCGAACAGGAATGTCCAGACGAATGCCCATAGCGTACCTCCCTGGTTGCACTGTATGGCACAAAGTCTACTCGTCCGGCTCGCACTTTGCGAGCGACCCACGCCGCCTTTGCGAACGACGCTGGACGAACGACCACCAACCACGCCTTTGCGAACGACGTGCGACGTACGACGCCTTTCCTGACAACTGATAACTGATAACTGACGACTGATGGCTGACGGCTTCGAGAGACCTGGCGCGCAGCACAACAAACCGTGTGGGGCGGACACTCCTGTCCGCCGCCGTTGCCTTTGGGTTTGCACAACGAACCCCATCGGGAGAGCACGACTTTGGCTGTGCCGTAACGACCCCCTAACCATTGTCATTCCGACGACATACCCATTTCCTCACCACTGTCATCCCGAGCAAGGACGATCGCTCGC
>DASVWZ010000259.1:0-6818 GCA_036392935.1 Terriglobales bacterium
ATCAGGAGCGGCGCGGGCCGCTCCTGACTTGCTTTGCTCTTGAATTAGAGAGCCTGGACGTTCTCTGCCTGCCAGCCTTTGGGGCCTTTGGTGACATTGAACTGCACCGCTTGGCCTTCCTGCAGACTGCGAAAGCCGCCGGCCTGGATGGCTGAGAAGTGCACGAAAACATCTTCGCCGTTCTGTCGGCTGATGAAGCCGAAGCCCTTGGCGTCGTTAAACCACTTTACTGTTCCTTGTTCCACTGAAATACCTTTTCTTGTTTCTGAAATTTCTGCTGAGAAGAGTCGCTGCAGGTGAGAGGGGTGACGCTTTAGGCGGTACCAACTATCAACGGCGGGTGAATCCAACTTAGCCGATACAGATGAGATGCTGGGGGTTCGGGAAAGGATTCAGTTTGTTTTGGTGCGTCATCTTTTTCACCGGCTATTTGTACAGTTCAACTCCTAAAACGCGCGAGTAGCGCTCGAAGTCGCGATCGACGGTGAAGATCTGCCAGTTGCGGCGATGCGCCACGGCGCAGATGAGAAGATCGATCGCGGAGCCGGCAACGCCGTGAGTTTGGCAGAGATTGTGCATGCGTGCCGCTTCTTCGTAGTCGGCAGTTTCGGGAACCGCATCTTCGAAGGCGCGGAGCGATTCGCGGATTCTGTGGCTGCGTTCTTCGTCGCGAATTCCGGACAGAATTTCCTGGCGCACGATGCCGAGGATTTCGACGCGGCCCTCGCGGATGAGTTCAGTGAAGGCCTGCATGAGCGCGTGTTCGTCAGCGCTAAGATCGGCCGACTTGCGCCGCAACGCGAGCGACCAAACCGGTGTGTCGACCAGAACGTTCACGAGCGGCGGCGTTCGGCTTTGTAGTCATAGGCCGGATCGAAGTCGACGGTGCCGAACGAGTCGAGGATGCGAAGCTGCTTGCGGCGACGAATGTACTCGGAGAGCGCGGCGGTGACAGCTTCTTTCTTGGTCTTGTGCTGTCCGGCGCGCTGCGCCTCTTCGATGAGTTTGTCGTCGAGAGCAAGGTTGGTGGCCATGTGTAGAGTGTTACACATTGCGCTGTGTTGATCAAGATTGGGCTGGTACCCCCTCCCCCCGGTTTTTGTCTCGATCTTTTAGAATCAAAGGTTTAGCGGGAACGCTCCCGCCAGAGAAGATTATCTACTTGACTCAAGGTTGCCTTTCTGCTACATTCCTTCATGTGAGTTATTTACTTGATTTCTTTCGAGTTACCCGCTGTGGCGGATTCTCAATCAAGTCGATCTCTTTTCGTGCATGTTTCAAGATTCGCGGATGGAACACATGCTCCGCTAACTCTTGGTTTGTCATGTCTTTAGGGTGCTTTCCCGATTTCTTCTTTGCCATTGGGTGACCTATGCCGCTGAATATGATTTCGATGTTCGAACGTTACTCGGATGACAACAAGTGCCGCGCCGCTCTGGTGAAGTTGCGCTGGCCTGAAGGCGTGCGTTGCCCAGAGTGCTTGTCTGACAAAATCTCGCACGTCGAAGAACGCCACATCTACGATTGCGATTCATGCCGCTATCAGTTCTCCGTTCTCGCTGGCACGATGCTGCATGACACACATCTGCCTTTGACGAAATGGTTTCTTGCGACCTACATCATGTGCGAATCGCGCAAGGGCGTTTCTGCGAATCAACTCAAGCGGATGCTTGGAGTCAGCTACAAAACCGCATGGTATCTCTGTCACCGTATCCGCGCTGCGATGAAAGAAGTTGAGCCGCGCAAGTTGACCGGAGTTGTCGAAGTTGACGAAACCTATGTCGGCGGTCGGCATCATGGCGCGTGCATCGAAGGGCGCGGCGACCCTAAAAAGGGAATCGTGGTCGGCATCCGCAAACGTGGCGGCGATCTCCGGTTCTTCACTGCCGCTGATGTGAAGGCTGGCACACTCGGCAAGATCATTCGAGAGAACGTCTGCGAAAATGTAAGGCTGTTGGTGACGGACGACTTCGCCTCTTATCAATCCGCATTGCAAGGGCCGCATTGGAAAGATCGGCACAAGGCCATCAATCACAGCAGTGGCAAGTACGTTGATGGCGACATTTACACCAACACGGTTGAATCCGCTTTCTCGCTGCTCAAACGTGGCGTGATCGGTACGTGGCATAAAGTCTCTCTCAAACATCTGCAAGCCTACTGCGACGAGATGACATGGCGTTTCAACAATCGGAAGAATGACTATCTTTTCCGCGATACGCTCATGAAACTCGTTACCTCCAAAAACGTCGAATACAAAGAACTCACGGGCCAGACGAAGGCTGCGTAGGCACTGTCGCTGTTACGTGCACTGGGTTCGGATCGCCGTTGCTGTTGATATATATGTTCGCGCTATTTCCCGCGCCCTTTAGCGCCTCGGTAATATCCACCTTGCCGTTCTGAGTATCAAACCAGTAGACAGGTCCTCTGTAGTCGATGTGTTGGAGTTGTGAATCGAAGTGCTGAGCGATTATGTTTTCCAACGTACTTATTTTGTTCGCAAGGAAAACGCACTGGTAGGCGTTCACGTTCTTGTCCTTCACAAGCCCTGCTACTCCACTGCCACGCCACATTTGAATGTCTCTGTAGCTCAGTTTGTCTGCGATTGCCGATGCGGTTTGCGTCTGCCATTTAGATGACTGTTCGCGTATCCATTCCGGCATTTCATCTCTCGCTGGCAATACCGAGCATTCATCGGAGATGTGGTAGCCCTCTACTAGCAGAGACTTAAACTGCTTCCCCTTGTACGGCTGTAAAACCACATACCAGTCAAAGACCCCAAAACCGACCAACACGCAAATGGTAATTAGCGCCATAGTCAGTCTTTTTGGATTCCATGCTCGCCAAACGGCAGCGAGGAACACGAGGACGGCCATTAGCAACAAGCCCGATCCAAACAATGCGTTAGAGTCTGGAGCTATCACAGCGTAGCCCCACGACGCCAGCGCGAGAGCAAAGCTAGTGATGTTGAGAATTTCGTTAATTTTTTCTGACTTGGTTGGCTTCTGTTTGAGCATCTTAATTTGGTTGGCCTCAGAAGAGGCTGCGGCGATAGCGGCCTCTTCTGGATGCTGCCTCCACCATTTAGGGCTATGCCCCGGTAGATTCGGGCCTGTAATCTGTGGCGCTCCCATGCGTGCCTCCCTCGTTCCGGGTCATTACCCCGGTAACGTGAAGGTAACGCTTCACGGCACCTTGAGTCAAAGGGATAATCTTCCCGCCAGATCTCTGAATTTAAAGGGGTTAGAGGTAAAATCCTTCAAACAAAGGGGTTAGCGGCGATCCCTTGTTGTTAACTATTTGGTTAATACATCCGCGAAATTTTAAAAAAAAATCGCGTAAGTCATTGATTCCATTGAGTTGACCGAAACGGATGCCGCGCAAACCATTGATTCTAAATATAGTTACATATCAAAATATAGAAAACAAAGGAGATGCTGGCGCTGCCTTTCTTTCTTGTTGCCTCCGAGCTAAGCTCTGCGGCAACGGCCTTCGGCAGAGTGGAAGAATCGTTTTCTTCGTGACACGTCCTTTTCCACGCCCCGGCGCGCCTCCGGCTGCGGACACGACTCTTTTGGCACATGTGCTGGTTGTCAAAGATCAGGAATATCTACTTCAATTTTGAGGAAGTGGGAAAGTGAGGTCAAGGGGAATTTTTAACGGGGGGAGACGGTGGGTAGCTTCGTTGGTCTTGTTGTTGTTCTTGGGTGACTTTCGGTTACTGTGCGACGCGGTTTGCGTTTTTGGGATGATGAACCCAGGAACGTCCGTGTCGGTGCCAATCACCAGCGGCTCTCGATTTCTCGAATGGCACGGGTGAACAGTAGCTTTGCCACATTTCGATAGCGGTAAGGGATTTTGCCGGTTGGCTTGCCTGTGCCCCGAACAACCGGATGGGAGAGTAGGCTTCTCAGCCGCTGGGTATGAACCTGATTGCATAGGTCGTATGTCGACGGGTATGCTGCCCTGAGCCGTGCGCTGTTCAGTACGGACCCGATGTTCCCGACCGTATACGCTCCCAAAGTTGTGTCGTGCGCATACAGTCTGCTCAGTAGGAGGTCGTTGAAAACGTCAGCCGCGTTTACAAACGCCGTAATGTTGGTGTCTGCCAATGCACGGAGTTGGACGGCGAGTCTCTCCGCGTGGTTGTACGTCGGTCCGAAAACGGTTCTCCACTTGACGCCTGTCTGCCGTCCTGTGAGCCTTGCGAGGCTCCATTCGATGCCGCACGCCCTCCCTGGCAGTCGCCTCAGGATGCCGAACTGACGCAGCACTTTGCCTCCGGAGGATTGGATGTCTTTGAGGGGCCTGTGAACCGAAAGGCCCAACGCCGCTATCTGCGCGGCTGCCGAGATACTAACGTCGGGGTTCTTGTCGCGTAGAGCCTCGTTCAGGAGATTATCGATCATCACTGTTCCGTAATCTTGGTATTCAGGGCTGAAACGAGCTCGCACCGGACCCAGCCCTCTTGGATCGACCGGATGGCGTAGGCGACTTGCGGGGCGGTCAGCGCCCCCCGGCGAACTAGCAGGCGTCCGGCTGATGCTTTAACCTCGGCGCTTAGTGACCGCGGTCTCCATTTGGTTTTCAGAACGCGATCGAGGCGCGCGGATTCCGCGGATTTCAGCCTCGTTTCGAGCACTTCGATCCACTCCGCATTCACGTACTCGTACAGTGAGCCCTTTTCCACCCTCGACAGGAGCTCTGTGGCGACAGTCGTGGGCAGGAGTTTGTACCGCTTGAAGTACCTCGCGATGCTTGGGGTGAGGTCCGGTCTTCCCTGGCTGATCGTCAACATTCTTGCGTTAAGCCTGGATGACGGAACGGCGTGCGCGAGTAAATACTTGAAGCGCGTCTCGTCCGTGATTTTGACCGCAGGGGTTAGCCGTGGAGTTAGTTCCTTTATCCTCTTGGCGAGCCTGTCTTGGTTGACGGATTTACCACGAATCGACGTCTCGGTGGGGTTGCTCACTGATTTGAGTTCTTTGCTGATGTTCGTGACCTGGTGAATGTCGATCTTTGAGGCTTGAGGAAAGAGGCCCACGTCCTTGCTCAGTCGATCCAGTTTTACTAGGGATCTCCGCAGCTCGACGTCCCTCGAGGCGAAGAGCCGTATGTCATCGACGTACCTCAGGTACACGAGTCGGCGCGTTGGACGGCTGTGTTCGTCGAAGTGCTGGAGGACAGCCTCTGAGAGGAAGCCCGAGCTCAACGGACCCTGCGGTATGCCGTGGTTCTGGTAAATGCGCTCGTGCGTGGCCGTCCAGACGCCCAGGCAGCGGCGCATGAAGTCACGGAACTCGTCCTCACAACCGATTTTCTTGAGGAAGTGGCAGAGTACGCTGTGGTCGAGGCTGTCGTAGCATGCCGTTAGGTCGAAGCTCGCTGTGTGCACCAGTTTGTGGTTAAATGCGCAGCGGGCAGCTTTGTTAAACGCGCGATAACCGTCCGCCCACTTTCGGTAGAACCATGTGCTCGTAAGTCCGGCGTACATGTGGCCGAAGGTCTGGACGTAATAGCGCTTACGAATCTTCGGCGCGAGCCGCTCGGCTATCACATTAACTAGTGCTTGGTAGACGATCTGATCCTCGACGGTGAGGAGCGTGTAGGGCCGTAGGATTCCCGATCTCTTCGGGATCATCAGCTTGCAAGCGTGGCGAGGTTCATATATTCCGCGCCTTAGTCTGTCCCGCAGATCGGTAATGATTAGATCGTCGGCAATGGCGAATCTGGAATACTGCTCGCCGCAATAGCGTTTGTAGTTCGGGTCTGCATTGCTTCTGATCCACCTCCAGGCCCGTTCTAGGTTTCGTCGATCCCTGAATTCCGTGATAGCGCTCATCGTGCCCTGCGCCTTCGACCCTTCGCGATTTACAAAAAAGAGGGTACCGCTTTTGTGCGGCCCCTGGGTCGGATACTTTTTACGCCCGTCCGCTGGGAATGTCTATGACAGTAAAGTGCTATGTTTTACGAATTCCGAACAAGGGGTGCGTCGTCAAAATTCCCTGCGCTTGGCATTGGTGGCTGCTTGCCTCGTCGGGATCCCATTCGGCTCGCTCGCGCTCGCTCAGGGCAGGATCTTCGACTGCGCAGATCGTTCGCGAGGCGAACGGTCCGCTTCGCTCAGGAAGGCATGGTTAGAGTTATCGGGCGGGGCGCGGCTGAAGCCGGGTCTCTTTGTCAGGCCCTTATTGCAGCGCTGAAGCGCTTCACCCCAGCAAGCCAACACCGGGCTTGCCGGGGATCCCAGCGCTGCGCCACCCAAAAGCGGTGAGAAGTGATGTTTAGCGGGAGCGGAGCATAGCCTTTTCGGCGGCCTGGGGCAACTTGATCGGCACGAAGTATTTCTCGGGGTAGAGATAGTCCTCGCCGGATTCATCGATGACGCGGAGTTGTCCGTGGCGGTGCGCATGTTCGTCGGCAAGCAACTGATAGACCTTGCGGATTTCGAGAGACGCGGGATAGTCGGCGTTGCCAATACAGAGCACGAAGCCGGCATTGCCGGACTTCGACTTAGTCGAGGAGCCGTTTGATTTTGTATTCTTTCGGGCCGATCCCGTGAGCTTCATACCAGTGAATCTCCGCCTGGCAAATCGTACCATCTGGCAATTGGATTTGTGCAATACCTTTTAGCTTTCGCCAGCGAGCCTTGCCGTATACCTTCCAGAGCCGTTTGCGTTCACGAATCGCAGAGCCAGAGGCGATGACTTCGATCTCTGTAATTTGCCCAACGATTGTGAAGTGCACGGAGTGAGGTTAAATCATCTGATGTGATCCTAGAAGGGGATTCCTCGCTGCGCTCGGAATGGTGATCGCTAGGG
>DASVWZ010000260.1:0-8466 GCA_036392935.1 Terriglobales bacterium
GCCGCCGCCAAGCTGAGACATTTCGCGCCCGCGGCCGGCGAGACGAGGCAAGATGTATTCGAGCTGGGCCAGTTCGACTTGCAACTGTCCTTCACGGGTGCGGGCGTGCCTGGCAAAGATGTCGAGGATGAGCTGGGTGCGGTCGATGACGCGACGATGAACGACGTTTTCGATGTTTCGCTGCTGGGATGCGGTAAGGTCGTGATCGAAGAGGATCAAGTCGGCAGAAACCGAGGCGGCGGCTCCAGCAATTTCCTCGAGTTTGCCCTTGCCGATAAGAGTGGCGGGATCGGGCTTGTCGCGACGCTGGAGAAATTCGCCGGCGATGTGCGCGCCGGCACTGGTGGCGAGAGAACGCAACTCGTCGAGTGATTCCTCCGCGCTGAATTCGGGAATGGGCGGGGCCTTGCTGGCTGGCGTAGCTGATGCGCCGTCACGGGCGGCCTGAGCCTGGGCGGTCAGCGATCCGCGATTGGCTTTGGCACCGGTTCGCGAACGACGACTGTATTCGATGCCGACGAGAAAAGCTCGCTCGACCGAGTTCGCGCTGTTCGACGACAAGCGGCTTTCAGCCGCCTTTTTAGAGACACTACTTGCGACGCGAGGCGACAGAGCAGTTCCCTACCCTTCAGTTCCGGAGGCGTCGGATACGGGCTCCGCTTCCTGACCGGCAGAGGCAGCGTGGGCGCTGCGTTCGGTGTGGCTATGGAGATTCTTTCCCATAGCGACGGTGGAGATGGCGTGCTTGAAGATCAACTGCTCCTGATTGTTGGTTTCGAGGACGACCGAGTATTTGTCGAAGGAGCGAATGCGTCCGCTCAACTTGACGCCGCTGACGAGGTAGATGGTGACGTGCATCCGCTCTTTGCGGGCGGAATTGAGGAATGAATCCTGAATGTTTTGCGCCGGCTTATTTTCCATGCCGATCTCCTTGAGTTTTGCTGCTGACAATCCATAGTGGATGAACCGCGAGTTCCGGCGGCAGAAATTCGCCGCGTGAAACGGAGGACACCTCTGCGATCCGGCTGACTATATCCAGCTGAACTGATTCGGCTGGAACAAAGCACTAACGTACGATACGGCGTCAAAGCGGAGTTTTCAACCTCCGGCAAAGGTTTATTGTAGAATCCGGGCAATCGCAATTCATTCCGATAGTTGAAGTCTTTGGAGGACTTGATGCTGAGCTCGGTCGCTGTGGCGTTGGCCCCGAATATCCATTGGCCGGACACGCAGTCTTCGGTTTTGATGCTTTATCGATGGATACACTTTGTGGCGGGAATTACCTGGATTGGCCTGCTTTACTTTTTCAATCTGGTAAATGTGCCGCTGATGAAAGAGTTGGATCCGGCGACCAAAGGGAAGGTTTTGCCGCCGCTTATGTCGCGGGCGCTGTGGTGGTTTCGCATGTCGGCAGTGGTGACGGTGCTGGCGGGGCTGCTTTATTTTGCGCAGATTGTAGGCGCGGACGCGAGGAATGCGGGGCAATCGCAAGGGCCGTTGATGGGCAGTTTTTTTGCGATCTGGACGATTACCTGGGCGATTATGTATGCGTTTCTGATTCCGGGGAAAGGATTGCTGAATAACGGCGCAGTGCTGGCGGTGCTGGATATTATTGCGGTGGTGGCGGCAGCATGGATTTTTCTGAGCCTGAACACGCATGGATGGGAGAGCAACCGGACGCTGGCGATCGGGATTGGAGGCGGGATCGGCTGGATGATGATGCTGAATGTGTGGGGCGTGATTTGGCGGATACAGAAGCGGATTATTCAGTGGACCAAGGAGAATGCGGCGAACGGGACGCCGATGCCGGAAAAATCGAAGGCGATGATGCGGATGGCGTTTTTGGCGTCGCGGACGAATGCGTTCTTGTCGATCGTGCTGCTGTTTTTTATGGGCGCGGCCAGTCATTATCCGTTGTTCGGATGATCGTCTTTCGGATGACCCAGCATGAGTGAGGCCGAGTTGGCGCGCGGCATTGAGCTTTTCAATAACGGCGAATTTTTTGCTGCGCATGAGGTGCTGGAAGATGTATGGCGTGCGTCTAAGCCGGAGGACAAGAAGTTTTTTCAGGGGCTGACGCAGGTTGCGGTTGCGTTTCATCATCATTCGACCGGCAATCTGGTGGGGATGCAGTCGGTGCTGCGGCGGGCGATTGGGAATCTGGAGAAAAACGCGGGCGCTTCGCATCCTGTGGATCTGCAAGCACTGCTGGATGCGTTGAAGAGCTGGTGCGGGGCGGTTGAGGAGAACCGGGCCCCGCCGGACCTGCCTAAAATTGAATTGAAGGGTTAATCGCTTTGCAGAAAAGGCTCTCTGGACCCCTCTGATAAAATTGTCTTTCTCGTGAGCCCATCTCCTCCTGCCAAGCCGCGTGCCGCAACCCGCAAGAAGTTTGAGGCGGTGCCACTGCTCGACCTGCGGCGGCAGTACGCGGAGATTCGCGATGATGTGCTCAGCGCGATCGAGCGGGTGTGTACGTCGCAACATTTCGTTTTAGGCCCCGAGGTTGAATCGCTGGAACAGGAAATTGCTGCGTTCACTGGCGCAGCGGCGGCCGTGGGTTGCGCATCGGGCACCGACGCGCTGTGGCTGGCGCTGCTGGGCGCTGGAGTGCAGCCGGGCGATGCGGTCATCACCACCGCGTTTAGTTTTTTTGCCAGCGCGAGTTCGATCGTGCGGGCCGGGGCTCATCCGTTGTTGGTCGACGTCGATCCGGAGACGCTCAACATTGATCCCCACGCCGTAAGAAAAATGCTTGAGTCGGGGGGAAATGCGAAAGTTAGGGCTTTGCTGCCGGTGCATCTCTATGGGCAATGTGCCGACATGGATGCCCTGCAGGCGATCGCCGACGAATTTCGTCTGGCGATGGTGGAAGATGCGGCGCAGGCGATTGGCGCGAAATGGCGCGAGCGCGGTGCGGGATCGTTAGGGATCACGGCGGCTTTCAGTTTTTATCCGACCAAGAATTTGAGCGCATACGGGGACGCGGGGATGGTGACTACGGGCGATCCTGCGATAGCGCAACACATGAAGAATTTGCGCAACCACGGCAGCCCGCGGCGTTATCTCCATGAGGAAATTGGGTGGAACTGCCGCATGGATGCCATGCAGGCGGCGGTATTGCGGGTTAAGCTGCCGCACGTAGAACGCTGGAACCGGCAGCGGCGTGAGCGCGCGGCTGTCTACGATCTTTTGCTGGCTTCGTCTGGTCTAACGGGAGCGCAGTCGCCGTTGCGGCAATTGAGCATTTCTGCTCACGCGCATCATGTATTTCACCAGTATGTGGTGCGGGTCGAACGACGCGACGAGATGCGGGCATTCCTTACGGAACGCAAGATTGGCACTGAAGTGTACTATCCGATCCCGCTGCACTTGCAGCCTTGCTTCGCCTATCTGGGATATTCTGCCGGAGATCTGCCAGAATCCGAGCGGGCGGCCAAGGACGTTCTGGCTTTGCCGATGTTTCCGGAACTGACTGAGGCGGAGCAGAACTGGGTAGTGGAAAGCATTGCGGAGTTTTATTCGTAGCCGTTGGCGGTTGGCGGTAAGCTAACGCTTCTTCTTGGTCTTGGTGACTGCGCGGTGTGTGGGTTCCTCACCGGGTGTGTAGACGCGGCGAACGATCGGCGTGTTGAGCTTGTATTTTTCTTCTCGGGTGTTTCCGTCGTCGTCTTTCACGCGCAGGACGAACACTGGCAGCGTGCCTTCCTTATCGAAATTTTCCTGTGAGATGGTGACGGGCAGAAAGCCGTTCAGCTTGTGATCGCGATAAGCGGTTTCATAGCGATGACGCCTGGTATTCCAAGTGAAAACGCGCACCTGGTTGTAGTCAAACGGCATACCATCTTTCGGCTCGCTCATGACGACGAGATATTGCGGGACATTCTGAGGGTGTCCTTGAACAACTTTATTTTTGGCGGGGACATTTTTACCGTGGACATCTTTGCTGTTAACGGCTTCGTCATCGGCAGTTTTGTCCTGAAAGTTTTTGTCTTCGACCTGGTTCAGAACAAAAAAGGCGACGATGCGCTGCCCCTCGGCGTACTGGGCAATTTCGAGCGGCACATCGAGATCGATCATGCGGGCGAGCACCCAGCCGACGTGGCCTTGCGGGTCGCGAACCAGCCACCAATCTTCCATGGGCGGGGATTTGTCGGCTGCGCTCTGAGTTGCGGCTTGCGGCTTCGGCGGCTCGTTGGGCTGGGATTTGGCAACAGTTGCGCGGCTCAGAAATGTAACCTTGGCACCCTGCGCGACCTGATAAAGATGATCGGTGTCGCGGCCAGGATTGAGGTGGAGATTGGTTTCATTGCGGGTGACGCCGGTACCTTGCGGCGGATCTTTGGTCGAATCCTGCGCGAGTTTCTGAAATCCGTCGTAGACCTGCTGGGTAGCGAGATAACGCTGCTCGACCCAACCTTCGGATCCGTCAGCGGCGCGGACGCGAACGAAGCGGCGGTCGCGTTCGAGCACCTGAACCTGATCACCGTTTTTCACGACGCCGGTTTTATTGAAGACTGCGGCGACGCGGTCGCGCAGGATGGCCTGCGGCACGGCGACATAGTTCGTCTCCAGGACTTTGCCGCCTCCGCGATTGCAGCCTGCGAGACAGGCGAATGCGAAAGATAGAAAAACCAAAAATCGCAATTTCACGATGATCTGGTTTCACTATAACCCTGCCTGGCGCGAGACGGAGGGCGGCGCGGTTAACCGGGGATGCACCTGCCGCTAGCTTTTGGCTTTGTCGTCGAGGCGGCGTTCTTTGAGGGCCAGCAACTCGTTAAGTTCGCGAATCAAGTCGATAAAGCGATCCTGGTCCTGCTCGACTTCAATCATGGCGCACAGCTTGTACATGCGTTCTCTTTCGTCTGTTTTCATCGACTGTGGGATGAACGTGGCGTAATCGGCGCGTCGGGGCTGAATTCGTATTTTGATGGCTTGCTTCACTTAAGCGGGATCTCTGTGGCTATTAACGTGAGCATACGGGATTTTCGACGAATCTCCGGGCGCCGAATGCAGGAAATCCTGTATTGTGAGCGGCCCGCGAGGCTGGTTAACTTAAATTTATCGTATAGCTAACGTACGGGAGTGGCCGTGGATGCGGTGAGAATATTAGTGGTGGATGATCAGGAAGTCGTGCGCCGTGGGATTTCGTCGTTGTTGGCGGACGAACCTGGCATGACGGTAGTGGCTCAGGCCACGAGCGGCACGGACGCAGTGAAAAAAGCGGAAGAGCACCAACCGGACATTGTGCTGCTTGATCTTGGCATTCCGGAGTTGAACGGGCTGCTGGTCACGCCGATGATCAAGAAAGTTGCGCCGCGATCGGAAGTGCTGATCGTGACGCAGTACGACCATCCTTATTTGGCGAATCATGCCTTTGCTTCGGGAGCGCGCGGGTTTCTCTCAAAGCTGGATCTTGCGGAACAACTGATTCAGGCCGTGCACCAGGTTGCGGCAAAGCACAGGTTCGTGAGCCGCGGAGTCAAAGCGGCGAGTGTGACGGCCAGCGTAAAGGTCGAAGAGTCCGCCTGACGGCGCGCCTGTTTTTCTTCAGAGCTTGGTTCTTTCCTGCCCGATCTGCTTAAATCATTCGTAGATGATTGACATTCACTGCCACATTCTTCCGGAAGTAGATGATGGTCCGCCGTCGTGGGAAATGGCTTTGGAAATGTGCAGAATGGCCGCGGCGGACGGGATCGAGCACATTGTAGCCACGCCGCACGCGAATGACCGCTATGCGTATGACCGCAATTATCTTTCCGGCTTGCGCGAACATCTGCAGGAACTGACCGGCGAAAAGCCGCGACTGGGGCTGGGTTGCGACTTTCACATGTCATTCGAGAATGTGCAGGACGCGATGATCAACCCGGCACGATACCTGATTGAAGGCGGATCGTACCTGCTGGTTGAACTGAGCAACTTCAGCATTCCTCCGCAGATCGATGAGAGCTATGAGCGGATGCGGCAGGTCGGGATTACGCCGATTATTACGCACCCGGAGCGGAATCCCATTCTGCAGCGGACGCCGGAGCGGGTGTTGGATTGGGTGGAAATTGGATGCGCGGTGCAGGTGACGGCGTCGGCGTTCTCCGGGCGATGGGGAAGAGCGGCAACACAAATGGCGGAATGGCTATTGAAGTCTGAGGCGGTTCATGTGCTGGCCAGCGATGCTCATAACCTGAAGAGCCGGCCGCCGAATTTGAGCCAGGCGCGCGATGCGGTGGCGAAACTGTGTGGTCAAGATGTGGCGAAGGCACTGGTGGAAGATAATCCGCGGGCAGTGATAACAGGCCAGCGTATGCCTTATTTTCCGGAAGTCACGAGGAAAAGTTAGTTACTGAGGGGATTTGCTGGCTGCCTGGTTGGTGGATGCGGGCGTGGGCGAGATCGCCTGGGCGTGCGGCGCGGTCATGGCGCTTTCTGGATTCAACAGATGATCGTGATCGGGGCCGAGGCCGAGTTTGATGAGGGCCCGGGAGTCAGGCGTGGTTTTATCCTGCCAGCCGTTATCGGCCTGGAATTTCTGCATGGCTTGCTGGGTTTGATCGTCCCATGTACCGGTTGGCTCACCGGTTAAGTAGTGTTCGCGAATGAGAGCCTGCTGAATTTCACGCGCGCGCTGCGGGTCGATCTTCTGCTGTCCGTGTTTTGTGCTTGAGGTTTTCTTGCCGGATTTGCCGTGGGTTGATTTCTTGCGCTTGGCGGAGCTCGAAGCGGTGTGCGAGGGCGATTTCTTAGCAGGCGGAGTTGTGCCCTGCGCCCCGCAAACCATCGCGGCCAGAAAAAAAAGACTGATAAGGGCAAGAAAATCCTTCGCCCGATAATTGAACAAAAATCACCTCAGGAACGCAGACCGAATGTGAGACGGCAATCGCCGTCGCAGACCGGCTAATACCATATGATGCAAGGAACTGGCGCCCCAACGCCAGTTCCGACAATCTTGAGCAGTTACGGAAGTGTACCAGCCAGGAAGATAGTGCCACCGTTTTGGCCGCTGGTTCCACGCTGGCGGACCAGAAAAACGACATCCTGCCCGCTCTTCAAAGATGCGGAAACGCGGTTGAAATCTTCCTCGGAATTCACCTGTTGCTTGTTAATTTCGAGAATGATATCGCCACGACTCAGACCGATGTCTTCTGCGAACGAACCCGGCTTAACGTCTTGAACGATCACGCCCTTGCCGGCGGGGACATCGAGACGGTCGGCCATATCCGCGGTAAGCGCGCGAACGGAGAGACCCAACTTGCTTTCTTTGGGAGCGCTCTCTTCGCCACTCTCTTCATCTTCGCCGAGCCGCGCGGCAAAGAGCTTGGAGCGATCCGCGACAGTTACAGTAGTTGTCTGCGGCTTGCCATTGCGGACGAAACCGAGTTGCACCTTGGAGCCGGGCTTGCGCGCGGCGATGTCTGCTACGAGCTCATCGCCGGTCTTGATGGTTTTGCCGTCGGTTGAAACGATGGTATCGCCGACTTTCAGGCCGGCTTGCTCGGCAGGGCTTCCGGCCACGACGTTGGAGATGGTAACGCCTCCGTTTTCGCCGCCGTAGAGGCGAGCAATCGCAGGATTTTCCTGCTGGGCGAATTCAACACCAATCGATCCACGCGCGACCCGGTGATCGGGGCCGATGAGTTGGTTGTAAACCTGAACGATGGTGTTGGATGGAAGCGCGAAACCCACGCCGGCGTAGGCGTTGGTGTCGGTAAGGATAGCCGTGTTGATACCGATCACCTCGCCAGCCATATTCACCAGCGGGCCACCGGAGTTGCCGGGGTTGATGGCGGCATCGGTTTGGATGAATGACTGGAATTGGCGATTGGGAACGATGTTGCGTCCCTTGGCAGAAACGATGCCCGCAGTAACCGTTTCCTGCAATCCGAATGGACTGCCGATGGCCAAAACCCAGTCGCCGACTTGCATGCTGTCAGAATTTCCCAGCTTGGCGACTGGCAGGGATTTGTCGGTATCGATCTTGATCACAGCCAGATCGGTCTCCTGATCGAGGCCGATCACTTTGGCGTCGTGCAGTACGGATGCAGGATCGTCCTGCAGCTTCACGCGAATGCGGTCTGCCTTTTCGACTACGTGACGATTGGTCAGAATGTAACCCTTGGAATCGACGATCACACCGGAACCGAGAGAATGTTCGCGAATCGGACCCTGGGCCTGCGGACCGCCGAAGAAACGATCGAAGAAATCATCGAATGGGCCACCCTGATCGCCGCCTCCGCCATTGTCGTCCGGAGAGCGGCGGCGGTGAGGATTCTTCACGGTGGATTCGGTGTTGATGTTGACGACGCTAGGCTCGAGTTGTTTGGCAATCTGCGAAAACTGGCTGGACAGTTGCTGCGGCGAGGGGATGCTCAGCGGGGTCGCATCGGAGGACTTCTTGCTTTCCTGACCTCGTACGCCTTTCGACACGATGGTGCCGATGATGATGCCCAGAGCGAGCGTAATGAGAATCGT
>DASVWZ010000261.1:0-55299 GCA_036392935.1 Terriglobales bacterium
GTCGTGGGATCGATGAGGAACTTCGTCATGCCTTCGGGACGGTCAATGGTCATGGCACGGCCGGAGGCTCCCCAGGGAAATTTCGCGACGGTGACTTCGCGGTTTTGGTCTTTGGCCTGCGTTTCGGTGAGCCCGGCCCAGGCGATCTCGGGGTCGGTAAAGACGACGGCGGGTATGGCGTACGGTTCGAAGGCGACTTTGTGTCCGGCGATGGCTTCGACGGCGGTGCGACCTTCATGCATGGCTTTGTGGGCGAGCATGGGCTCGCCGGCGACGTCGCCAATGGCGTAGATGGAGGGATCGGCAGTCTGAAGCTGCTTGTTGACGGTGATGAAGCCGCGTGGATTTACTTGCACGTGGGTTTTGTCGAGTCCGGGAATTTCGGAGTTGGGTTTGCGGCCGACGGAGATGAGAACCTTGTCGAAGAGCTTTTCGGCTGGAGCGGTGGCTTGCGAGTTGGAGTTCGAATCGGGCGCCGGGGCGAAGGTGACCCGGATGCCGTTGCTCTCTTCTTTTATGGCGGCGACGGTGGTGTTGAGCAGGATGGCTTCGAAAAGTTTTTCGAGACGCTTGTGCAGCGGGAGAACGAGATCGCGGTCGGCGCCGGGGAGCAAGCCGGGAAGCATTTCTACGACAGAAACTTTCGATCCGAGGGTGGCGTAGACGGTGCCGAGTTCGAGGCCGATGTATCCGCCGCCGATGACGAGGAGGCTCGAGGGAACGTCGGCAAGATCGAGGGCGGAAGTGGAATCGAGAATACGCGGCGAGTCGAGTTGAAGCTTGTGAACCGTGGCTGGGCGCGAGCCGGTGGCGATGATGATGCGGTCGAAGGTGCGGGTTTCCTCGCTTTTGTCGGATTTTGAGATGCGAAGTGTATTCGAGGTATCGAAGGCGGCGCGGCCTTGAATGTATTCGACTTTGCGCTGGCGGGCGAGGATGCCGAGTCCGCCGGTGAGTTTTTTGATGACGCCATCTTTCCAGGCGCGGAGTTGGGCGATTTCGATTTGCGGAGGGGCGAAGGTGACGCCCCAGTTTTTGGATTGCTGGGACTCGTCGATGAGGTGCGAGACGTGCAGGAGGGATTTGGAGGGGATGCATCCGCGGTAGAGGCAGACGCCGCCGGGGTTGATTTCGGGATCGATGAGCGTGACTTTGAGGCCGAGATCGGCGGCGAGGAAGGCGGCGGCATAACCGCCGGGTCCGGCGCCGATGATGGCGATGGAGAGGTTGGGAGTGTCGGGCATGGTTTGCATTTTATGCTTGGAACCGCGTCGGCTGCCTTGAGCGGTGCGACTCTAGGAGTCAGGGGCAGGTAGCTTGTTCCAGAGGCTCTCAAAGGCCATGGGGTAGTTGAAGTTGAATCCGGGCGCCTTCCCACTGTCGCCGGGTCTTTCCCTTCGGTACTCCCGAACGAGTTCTTTGGCTTCCTTCTGAGTAAGAATGAAGAACCTGTCTGTATCCCTAGTCTTGGGTTTTCCGGTGCCTAGCGTGACGTTGCTCTTATGCCTAGGGAAATAAACCAATATGTAATATAGGTTCTCCCAATCTCCCTTCTCCTTCAAGTTCCAAGAATTCTTTTCAGCAAGCCCCTTAACGTCTACCGCGAATTGCTTACCCTTCCGCGTGGCAACCATCAAGTCGGCCACCGCGGTGTTGTGCCCCATCGTAAAGGAGACCGTGTAGCCCAGCCGCTCGAGTTCTGCCGCCACCAGGAACTGCGTCCCCCATTGGGTATGCTGCCGTATTTCAGTGGATGTGAGATCGCTATCTGAGCGTTTTTCGTTCTTTCTCTTTTTTCTCGCGACGCCATTTTCTTGCATAAACATTATGATACCCCCTCATCCCTGGACGGAGAGCAGGAACGGCTGCTCGAAGGCTTCGGCGATCCAGCGCAGGAAGCGGGCGGCGTCGGCGCCGTCGATGAGGCGGTGATCGTAGGAAAGCGAGAGTGGCAGGACCATGCGCGGCTCGAATTTGTTGTCGATCCAGACCGGCTCGGTGGAAGAGCGCGACAGGCCGAGGATGGCGACTTCGGGATAATTGATGATGGGGGAAAATCCGGTGCCGCCGATGCCGCCGAGATTGGTGATGGTGAACGTGCCGCCTTCCATTTCGGCAGGACTGAGTTTTTTGTCGCGGGCTTTGCGGGAAAGCTGCGCCATCTCGACCGCAAGTTCGACGATGTTTTTCTTATCGACGTCGCGGATGACGGGGACGAGCAGGCCGCGGTCGGTGTCAACGGCGACGCCGAGGTTGATGTACTGCTTGTAGATGATCTCTTCTTTCGAAAGGTCGATGCTGGCGTTGAACTGGGGAAAAATCTTGAGCGCCGAGGCGACCACTTTGAGCGCGATGGCGGTGACGGTCATTTTGCCGCCGGCGGCTTCGGCTTTGGGCGCGAAGCGGGCGCGAAGGTGCTCGAGCTCGGTGATGTCGGCTTTGTCGTTCTGGGTGACGTGGGGGATGGCGTTCCAGGCTTCGAGAAGATGCTCGGCGGTTTTGCGGCGCACACCGCGGATGGAGACGCGTTCGACCTTGCCCCACTTGGTGAAATCGGGAAGCTGGGGCTGAGCGAGGTGCGTAGCTGAAGTTTGCACCGCAGCGGTTGCGGAGGCGAGTAACTGTTTCGAGTAGGCCTTGACGTCATCTTCGCTGATACGGCCGGCGAGACCACTGCCGGTGACGTTGTGAATGTCAATGCCGAGCTCGCGGGCGAGGCGGCGGACGTGCGGCGCGGCGGGAACGGGCTCGCGATGTTCGGGGCCGGCAACTTTATCAAGCTGCACCGGCATGGAGAAAGTTTCGACCGAGGGTTGCGGACGATCGGGCGGGAGCGCCTGCTCTTCAGTTTTTCCTTCGGCGCGGATGGCGGCCTGGAAGGCGATGCGGGCGGCGTTTTGTCCGGTGAGGTGCTCGACCGGCTGGTGGCGCGGCTTTTCAGCGGGAGTGGGCACGCCGCCTTCGAGGGTAAAGATGATCTGGCCGACCTTGACCTTGTCGCCTTGCTTGACGCGAATGTCTTTAACCGTGCCGGCGACGCTGGATGGAACTTCGACCACCGCTTTTTCAGTTTCGAGCTCCATGATGGGCTGGCCTTCGGCCACTTTCATGCCGGGGGAGATCATGAGGCGAACCAGATCGCCCTGCGCGATATTTTCGCCGAGTTCGGGCAATTTGAATTCGGTGGGAGCGGGGGTGTCGGTGGCGCGGCGAGCCGGAGGCGGAGCCGGTTGCGATGGAGTGGTCGGGCCACTTTGCGATGCTTTGGCGGCCATTACGGCAGGCTTGGCGGCAGGCTTTTCGACTGGCTTGGTGTTTTCTTTTCCGGTAGCCGACGCATTGGCCGTCGCTCCATTTGCAACAGTGAAAATCACCTGGCCGACTTTGATTGTTTCGCCTTCTTTTACGCGGATTTCGCTGACAGTACCACTGACCGACGAAGGGACTTCGACAACGGCCTTGTCGGTTTCAAGCTCCATGACGGTCTGACCTTCGCTGACGGTCGAACCGGGCGAGATCATGAGGCGAACCAGGTCGCCCTGTTCGATGTTTTCGCCAAGCTCGGGTAACTTAAATTCGGTCACGGACTAAATTCTCCTATATGGCTGGGCGGCCTAGCTGACCGCGGGATCGGGTTTGTTGGCGTCGATGTGCAAATCTTTGATGGCTTTGTCCAATTCCTCCGGCTTAATCTGCCCGTCGCGCGCCAGCGCAGTGAGCGTAGCCAGAACGATGTGCTTGGCGTCGACCTCGAAGAAATTGCGCAACGCCGCGCGATTGTCGCTGCGTCCGAAGCCGTCGGTACCGAGCGCGACCAGCGGGCGCGGCAGCCATTTCACAATGCATTCGGGCAACACTTTCATGTAGTCAGATGCGGCGACGATAGGACCGGCTGCATTCTGCAAGGTTTGCGTGACGAACGGCACGCGCGGCGAATCGGAGGGATGCAGCATGTTCCAGCGCTCACAGTCGTTGCCGTCGCGATACAGATTTTTGTAGCTGGTGACGCTCCAGACGTCGGCGGCGATGCCGTATTTCTCTTCGAGAATTTCCTGTGCGCGCAGAACTTCCTGCATGATGGTTCCGCTGCCGAGAAGCTGGGCTTTCAGCTTTGCGTCTTTCTTCGGCGATGGGCGGAAGAGATACATGCCTTTGAGAATGCCGTCGCGAATGCCCTCCCCGTGCGGCATTTCGGGCATGGGGATGGGTTCGTTGGTGACGGTCAGGTAATAAAAGATGGATTCCTGATCGACGTACATGCGCTTGATACCATCTTGAATAATGATGGCGATCTCGTAGGCGAATGCGGGATCGTAGGCGAGGAGGTTGGGAACGGAGAGCGCGAGAACGTGGCTGTGACCGTCCTGGTGCTGCAGGCCTTCGCCGGCGAGCGTGGTGCGGCCGGCGGTACCACCGATAAGGAATCCGCGCGTGCGCATGTCGGCTGCGGCCCAAATGAGGTCGCCGATGCGCTGGAATCCGAACATGGAGTAGTAAATAAAGAAGGGGATGGTGTTGATGCCGTGAACGGAATAGGCGGTTCCAGCGGCGATGAATGAGCACATGGAGCCAGCCTCGGTGATGCCCTCTTCGAGAATTTGGCCGTTTTTGGCTTCCTTGTAATAAAGAAGCGTGTCCATATCGACCGGCTCATAGACCTGGCCGACGCTCGAGTAAATACCGACCTGGCGGAAGAGCGCTTCCATGCCGAAGGTGCGAGCTTCGTCGGGGACGATGGGGACGATGAGCTTGCCGATTTCGGGATCGCGGAGGAGCTTGGAGAGCAGACGGACGAAGACCATGGTGGTGGAAACTTCGCGGCCTTCGGTGCCTTTGTAGAACTCTTCGAAATGCGAATCGGAAACCGGATCGATCGGCTTGGAGCGGACCTGACGCTGCGGCAAATATCCACCAAGCTGTTTGCGGCGCGCCTGCATGTACTGGATTTCCGGGCTATCGTCGGCGGGGCGATAGAACGGGGCATCGTGGAGTTCGTCGTCGGGGATGGGGATGCCGAAGCGGGAACGGAACATCGCCAGCTCGTCTTCGTTCAGCTTTTTCTGCTGGTGGGTGATGTTCTTGCCTTCGCCGGCTTCGCCGAGTCCGTAGCCTTTGATGGTTTTGGCGAGGATGATGGTCGGCGAGCCTTCGTGCTCGACGGCGGCTTTGTAGGCGGCGTGAACTTTGATGGGATCGTGGCCGCCCAATCGCATGCGGGCGAGTTGCTCATCGGAGAGATGCTCGACCATTTTCAGCAGACGGGGATCGGTGCCGAAGAAGTTCTGGCGGAAATAGGCTCCGCTTTCGACGAAATATTTCTGATACTGGCCGTCGCTGATTTCGCCCATGCGGCGGACGAGCAGGCCATCGCGGTCGCTCCGAATGAGGCTGTCCCAATCGCCGCCCCAGATGACTTTAATTACGTTCCATCCGGCGCCGCGGAAGATGGCTTCGAGCTCCTGAATGATTTTGCCGTTGCCGCGGACGGGACCGTCGAGGCGCTGCAGGTTGCAGTTGACGACGAAGATCAGGTTGTCGAGCCGTTCGCGGGAGGCGAGAGTGATGGAGCCGAGAGATTCGGGCTCATCCATTTCGCCGTCGCCCATAAAGGCCCAGACTTTGCCGCCAGCGGACGGTTTAAGGCCGCGGTCTTCGAGGTAACGGGCAAAGCGTGCCTGATAGATTGCCTGGATGGGGCCGAGACCCATGGAGACGGTGGGAAACTCCCAGAAATCGGGCATGAGCCAGGGATGGGGATAGGAAGTCAGCCCGCCTTTGAATTCGCGGCGGAAATTCTGAAGTTTTTCTTTAGGGATTCGGCCTTCGAGGTAGGCGCGGGCGTAGATGCCGGGCGCGGCGTGTCCCTGGAAGTAGACGATATCGCGGTCGCCGGATTCGGTGCGAGCACGCAAGAAATGGTTGAAGGCGACTTCGTAGAGGGTCGCGGCGGAGGCGAAAGTCGAGATGTGGCCGCCGATGCCTTCCTGAATTCTATTGGCGCGGACCACCATGGCCAGGGCGTTCCAACGGACGAGGCTCTTGATCCGGCGCTCCATCTCCTGGCTGCCGGGGAATGGCGGCTGGGCGATGGAAGGGATGGTGTTCTGATAAGGGGTGGTCGCGGTGAAGGGCAAGTTGACGCCTGCGGCACGGCGGGCGTGCAGTGAGAGTTGCTGCAACAGGCGGCCGGCGCGTTCGGGCCCGCCTTTTGACAACACGTAGTCGAGCGAATCGAGCCACTCGCGAGTTTCAAGAACTTCCAGTCCGTTGGTTTGGGTTTCAGCCAAGTCGGTGCGTCTCCATCCTCATTTTAGGGTTGTTCTTATGATAGACAATTGCAAGCGATCTTGCTGAGACGGATGGACGGTTTTCCGGAAACGGGAAAACGATGGCCCTAAGAACCGGGGCGTCGGTGCGCAGTTACAAATTCCGAACAACCTTAGGGTGCAAAAAAATCACTTTTCTTTCCCACTAGAGGCATGTATCCTCGCTGGTAATTTAGGGGCAGCTGCGGTCTGCGTCTGTCTAAGTAATTGCAGTCGATAGCTTTTGCGTGCTGGGGAAGGAACGCGTGCTGGCGGGAGGCCAAAATCTGAGGTCGGTCCGGGAGGAGCTAGGACTGACCATGCGCGAGGTGGAGAGCGCCAGTGTGTTGATCGCGCGGCGCCACCACAACGAGGAATTCGCCATCGCCCCGAGCCGTCTTTCTGATTTTGAAACAAAAAATGTGGTTCCCAGCTTCTACCGGCTGTACACCTTGGCGGTCATTTACCGGCGCGACTTGCGCGAACTGCTGGCCTGGTATGATGTTGACCTGAACCAGGCCATGACAGACATGGAATTTGTGTCGCCGCCTAAGTCCCACATTACTGAGGCTTTAACCAGCATTTCTTCGGTTCACATGCCGGTCAAGCTCGATCCCAGTTTCGATCCGCGGCAGACCACGAATTTTGGCAGGATGGTAGAGGCGTGGGGTCTGGTGCCGCTGGCCCACCTGGCTCAGTTTGCTTCCTATCAATATACGTATGGCTATATCGGCAGCGAGGATATGACGATGTACCCGATTCTGCCTCCCGGAAGCTTCATCCAGGTGGATGAAGCCAAGAATCAAGTGGTGATGGGAAGCTGGAGGTCAGAGTATGAAAGACCGATATACCTGGTTGAGACCCGGCAGGGGCACGTTGCGTGTTGGTGCGCCCTCAAGGGGAATTCCGAGATCGTGCTGACCCCGCATCCTCTTTCTCCAGTTTCACCGCGCACCCTGCGCACCCCTCAGGAAGCCGAGGTTCTCGGCCAAGTGGTCGGCATTGCCCTTAAGCTGGGGGGATGTCAGCCACCTGAATCTCTGCCCCCATCGAACGGCAAGAGCGTATAAACCGAAAATCTTGCAGGGGACTGGTTATATCTGAGTGGAATTCGAATCCGCTGCGTCAGCCTTGTGTGCTCTGGCCTTGAGCAGACTGGAGAGAGCGTGGATGACCGAATGGAGATGCAGTTCCGATCCGGCGCCAGGGTTGGGAGGCAACATCCTGGGGTCATCACTTGCCAGGCTCTGCACGTAAGCGTCTTGGGAGACGCCGGCGCTGCTGCTGGATTTCTGAATATCGTCCATCAGGTTGGAGATGGGCGTCGCCAGCACGCTGGAAAGTACCGTACGGTGGGCCTTTGACAGGGCCTCCTGAGCTGCGCTTGAACCGTATACCCGCGTAATCCCCCAGTGTTCGTAGCCCCCCTTTTTGTCCTGCAGGCTAGCCAGATACTCCAGTTTTCGCAATAAGCCCTCAATGGCGTGAAGTGTGACCTGCTGGACGTTTTCGAAGGCTGAAGACAGGGTCATCGAATTACGCTTTCCGAACTCCGAAGGCCGACACGGTTTTCGCGGAGGTCACCGCTAATCCCCACATTATCACGGCGTAACACCACCCCCCAAGAAAGGAATTTACGCCGTGAAACAGACTCTGAAGTGGTTTGTTGCAGCTGTACTACTGAGCCTCCTTGTGGTACCACCCCATGCGGTTGCCGATAGCCCTGCTCCCCCATGCCCGACCTGTCCCATGCCAGCGCAGTTGCACCTGTTGTGAACGCTCGCGTTATTGCTTGAGGGCTGCCGCTAAAGGCGTTATAGTCTTTGCGGTAGCCCATGCCTTGGTATTTGTTTTATCTGTGGCTTGCGCCGATACCACTCGGGATTCTCTTGTTAGTGCTGATGGTCCGACGCGAACTGCATCGGCAGTATCCCTTCTTTTTTGTTTACAACATCTATGCGGTTGTCTCAGCGGCTACCCTCTTCTACGTGTATTACGCCGCGAAACATTGGCAACTGGCGTATTTCACGTGGGAAACCTATGGCTACGGTTACTTTGTCGATCAAGCGGTATACACCGGATTGAGATTCGGTGTCGTTTACGAGGTTTTCCAGCGCTTGTTCGCCAGCTACCCCGCGCTTCAAAGGCTCGGCCAGCCTGTCTTTCGCTCGGCAATGCTGGTCTTGCTGGCAGTGGCCTTGGGATTTGCAGCCCTAACTCGAGGGCACGATGCTTACTTCTCAAATTACGCTCTTCACGTCCTAGAACAGACGGCAAGCATTCTCCAGCTTGGATTGTTAATGGTTCTGTTTTTGTTTTCGGCATTCGCAGGGCTGTCGTGGCGTAACTTCGTCTTCGGCATTGGGCTGGGCTTGGGCATTTACGCGTCCATAAAATTGGCCATGGCGGCATTACAGGCGGCGACTGTGCTACAAAGCGGCAGCAAGTATGCCAACGCGGCGGTGATGGCCGGTTTTCATCTGGCTGTTCTCATCTGGCTTTTTTACCTTCTCATCCCTGACCGCACATCGACGGAAGCGCCAAACGGCAATATTGATGGCTGGCGAGCCGGGTTGCAGGGGCTGTCTTAGCCAGCGCGAGAATGGGAGCATGCGATCTGGCGGTCGTAATCTGGATTCTGTAGCTTCTGCTTCCGGAGCACGCTCCGGCCGACCCACCCGACCACACTTTAAGCGATTGGAAAGATCGGTTGCAGGGGTTATCATGGGGCATAGCTGGGGGGGACGGTATGTTAGTAACCATTATCCTTGTGTCGGCCGCCGTTGTGGCATTGGGGCTGCTTTTGCTTCTGGCCCAGCGGCACACAGAGACCGGCCGGTGGATCAAAGAGCCCAGTAAATACCTGCAAGCGGTCGACCTGGTGGCGTTTCGGAACCTCATCGACCCATCTGAAGAACAATACCTTCGCGATCACTTGCCGCTCGAGGAGTTTCGCGTCATTCAGAAAAAGCGGCTGCGAGCCGCGATCGAATATGTGAAGGCCGTCAAGGGAAACGCTGCTGTGCTGCTGCGGCTTGGCCAAGCTGCGCGCATCAATGCAAATCCTGCCGTAGCGACCGAAGCGGAAGGTTTAGTGAATGCGGCATTGCAGCTTCGTCTCATGTCCATGCGTGCGCTGGCAGCTCTTTACTTGCGTATCTTCCTGCCCGGTGGCCAGGTTTCGCTGGACAGTATTGCCGAACGATATCAGCAGATCACCGGCAAAATGGCCGTGTTCTCTTTGCGTTATCCGTTGCGTGACGTGAAATCCGTGCTGTGAGCCAGGAGCCAGCGCTGGTGCACGAAATGCTTCGCTTGCATGGGCTGCTTGCGTTACAGTAGTTCACACACAGCGAATATATCGGATGATGATCTCCCTGCCCCAACTTTGCTCATCGCGCAAACACGCGTTCCGGTGGGCAAGCCGCCCCAGCGTTATTTTATTGGTTGTAGTTCTGACTTCAATTCCTGTCTGGGCGGACAAAGAAAAAAAGGAACGAAAAGAGGACTACGGGCAGGGATTAAGCACGGTGGTCGAGGCACCGGAAAGCGAGGTCCTGGATGCGGTCGAGACGGTGGTCAATAACGGCATTATTCAGGGCAGCAAGGAATACGAGCGCGACCCTTACATCGACAAAGCAAATCCGGAAAACTCCTCAAAGCTCTTCCCGGACTGGACTGGGCCGGGCAAGGTTTTTTACAAAGTGCGCACTCAGGTGCTCGATCCGCGTGGATTCTACGAAAGCAATGACATCGGCACACTCGCGGTGCGCTATGTGGTGCAGGTCAAGGATGCGACGCACACGCTGCTGCGGATCGATGCTGTCTTCGAAGAGGATTTCCGCCGCCTTTCCCATGCGTCAGACGGTTCGGTGGAGGCGGCGGAGTTTAAGGACATCCAGGACCACATTGATGCGAGCGAGGAAGAGAAGCGCCAGGCTGCGGAAGGTGTAAAGCGCCGCCAGGAGGAGGTTGCTCACAAAGCGCTCGAGGAGAAAGCCGAGATGGCTGAGATCGAGCAACTGAGCACCTCGCAGAATTCCGAACAAGCGCTCGAGCAGAAAGTAAATCAGCTTCGCCGCAAAGCCGAACGGCTGACCAAGGTGCCCGGCGCCCAACTTCGTTCAGCACCGTTCCACACCGCAACGGTCCTGAAAAACCTCGATCCTGGGCTTGAGGTCGTGATCCTGGTGAAAACGAGCTATTGGATGGGGGTTGAAACCGAAGATGGCCAACACGGCTGGATCCGTCAGGACCAACTGGAACCTTTGCCATGAACGGACAGCCCTTGGCATTCCGATTACCGGCCCTGATCGCGCTCCTGCTCAGCTCGCTTGTAGCCGGATACGCGGACGATCTGCCGAGCGAAAGAGTTTTTTCGCAGTCCAAGGCCGCAGTCGATAAAGCCGTGAAAGCGGCAGCCAGCGAGGGTTCCGGCCGCCTGCCGGTCCTGGATGGCTTTGCCGAACCTGGCGCTCATCCGCTGGATCATTATCAAAAGGGCTTCTATCAGTGCACAGCGCAAGTTATCAGCGACCCTTCGGGCGGAACTCGGGTTAAGGTAACCGCAAAGATCACGGCGTGGTACTCGGACAACGCTTCGGGGCAGTCAGGCTACCAGGTGCTGCGTTCGAATGGCAGGCTGGAATCAGATTTTCTGGATCGCGTTCAGGATGCATTGGGTACGGCATCCAGTCCCGCTTCGCCAACTCCCGCACCGGCCGGGACAAGCCATGCTCCCAACACTTCCAACGCCAGTGCCGCGAGCGCAGCCAAATTTCCCAATCCTGCCCCGTCTCTCTCCGCACCAACGCCTGGAGGCTCGACTTTAACCGATGCAATCGCCGCGTCGCATACGCCGGTAAGTTCGTCGAGCAACCTGCCTTCTACCCCATTACCCAAAGGCAACGTACCCTCGCCCCCTGTATCCAGGGGCGACGTCGACGCCATTCGCACGCAAGAAGCGGCTTCCGAACGCAAAACTGAGGAACTCAAGAAAGAAGCGACCAACCTCGAGGATATTCTGCGCAACCAAGCCAAACCAAACAATCTGGTTGCAGTGAAAAAATCGGGCACGCCCGTGTTGTCCAGCCCCAACGAAGGGGCACAACAATTGTTTCTGGCCGACGCCGAAGACGAATTCGAAATTCTGGACATGAATGCAAGCTGGGTGCATGTGCGCATCTCTGGCCTTTCGCGGGGATGGATTCGCCGGAGCAGCCTCGAACTTCCGGAAGATACTCCGGAAGGATCTCGCTCCGCGTCCGCTGCAGCGAATCAGCCTGCAGCCGCAAAACCGGCTTCGAGCGGCGCTCCGTTCGAGAAAGAAAAAGAGGAGACTGCAACTTTTCCAGGCGATTGGGATCCGCTGCGCGGAAAAACGGTGAAGATCCTCACCTTCGAAAAAGTCAACGCGCGAGGCTCGAGCGCACAAGCCAAGCTGGATTTCATCAAGTCCGTTCTGGCCGATAAGGAGGCCGACGCCGGCAAGAACTCAGCGTCGGAAGGTGTGGTGATCATCTTTGACTCTGAGGATGGCGGGATGATGGCAACCACGCTGCCGGTCCTGCGGCAATGGAGAGCCGGCACAATCTCAGATTCCGCCCTGTGGCAGCATAGTTATTTCGACCCGCCGGAGGCTTTCCAACCTTAGCCGCAGCTCTGTCCGGAAATACTGCAGTTGGTGTCTTTCTTATCCCGTGCCCTGATCAGTTCTATGGGCTTTTTCTTTTGCACTCGCGACCGAGGGCTACAGCGCCTCGTAGTCGTAATTGGAGGAACCTGTGGAGACTGGACGCGCGGGTCGGAATCGAACTTGAGGCGCCTAGCGGGCGTGAGCGAAGGCCAAGCTGAAGCGGGAGCCCGCTGCCGAAATCCTGAGCGAAGCGAGTCGAAGGACCTGCGAACCGAAGAGCTCTCGTGAGACTGGAGGCGCGGGTCGGAATCGAACACCTCACGCCTACGCGGAATCTGTAACTTACGGAAAATTAAACTGCTTAACAAACGTGCATTCCTGTGGAAATGTTAATTTCCGCGCAGCGGTAGCACGCTTCTAGCACAAAAACGAGGCCAAGGGCTTACTCTTACTAGCCTGATACCAGCGCGAATAAAACTGCAAAAAACAAAAGTCCGAGAAGTTAACATGCGCGATAGGGCGGCCAAACGGACCCGAACCCTAGATGACACGTGCTGACCGGATAGACCTGGCCAAGAAGCGTTTGCTGAACATCTTGAAGGCGCAGATTGTGTCTTGCGACCGAACCCTTGAACAAAAGATATCTGATGCGGGGCCGAATCCGCAGCGAGTGGAACCGAGTGTACTCACGGTCGCACGTAAGGAATTAGTGGCGCAGGGTGTAATTCGCATAAAACAGGCAGGAAAAGTGCCGTGGTATTACCTGAATGGGACATACGAGCCGAGAGTAGAGCACCGAATGAAGGAACTCGTACCGTTACACGAGGAAACACAGAGAGGAACATTCACCCACCGGCTCGGGCAAACACTGGAAATTGCTGTAGAGAAGGCAATCAAGACGGCAGGATTATCCTACCTTGGGCATTTCACAGACATAGATAAGCATGATGACGGTACGGGATACAACAAGGTCGATCCGCCGCTTGATTTGAACGGCCGGAGGATGGAGAAAGGACCGCTGGATTTTGTTATCTTCCCCGCTGGCGTTTGCACAGGAATCGAAGTAAAGAACTATCGGACCTGGCTTTACCCGCGAAGTAGGGAAGTGAAAGAGCTACTTTGGAAGTGCGCGGACGTGGGAGCGGTTCCGGTCCTTATTGCGCGCAGATTGCCATTCATCACAATTCGACTTCTTCAGATGGGTGGATGTTTAATCCACGAGAACTACAATCAGATTTACCCAAAGGCAGATGAGGCCCTCGCTGAGAAAGTGCGAGCGAAGTATTTGTTGGGGTATCACGACGTACGAGTGGGGAACGAACCAGACGCACGCCTGATTAGGTTTATTAAGGAGCAACTTCCGACTCTGGTAACAAGGGCGAACCGGGATTTTCAAATGTTTAGGGAGCTGCACCTGGCCTACGGAAAAGGGGAGATACGGTACCTGGAATGGTTCCGGAAGCTACGAGCGGCGCGGCCAGATGGGTGGACGAAGGATGTGCAAGAGGAAGCCAGAGCAGAGGCTAAGGACGAAGTGAAAAAAGTGGTCCGGGGTAGGCGGGGTCGCGGCAGTGGGGCAAAAGGGCGGTAGACCAACTCCTCTTGTCCCCCTTATATATATTTATAAGTAGGACTGGGTGCGTCCGATAGGCACGCAAAAAGGCGGCCCAAAACGAGGGGTTTTTCGCCAGAAGGAGCACAAGTCACTGTGTTGAAATGGTTTGCTGCTATTTTCCGTCCCGCGTCACCAGCTCGAAAAACCCGAGCTACCAACGCGACGTGGGTTGCGTGCTGACCCACTTAGTTATTGAAAACAGGCAGCTTATGATAATTTGTGCTACCCGCCTGTGCTAATCGGCCGCTAAAACCTCCAAAGTCCCCCATTGGCGCCCGGTTCCGATGTGGCCGGAAGTGCCAGCACGTGGCAGGAACCGCCAAGTTGTTGACGGCAAATCGTTTGGGGGAAAAAGGATGGCTCCGGGCCGGTCGGCCAGGCCGGGGGCAGAGGTCCCCAAGCCCGCCGACTGGCAGCCGCGCATGGCGACAAAAAACGGTACGAAGAAGTCACGTTTTAGCTCCCAAAATCACCATAAAAGAAAGGTCACTATCTATGCCCCGCAAAATAAAAATCAAGAATCTTCGTGTGGACGGTATCCGCATTTCCCTGCCGGTTTTCAAGCAGGTTGCGGAGCAGTTGTTACCAGGCACCAACCCCACTCTTAATCAGCAGAAGAACGGCAAGCGGTCGAAGCTAGCGATAGCCCGTGAGCTTTTGGCCGTTGATCCCGACTTCAGAAAACGGTTTAAGGAAGGCGCCCGTCAGGTTCTGGCCGGTCCAATCAAAAAGGCCGCGTCAGAATTTGGGTACAAAGCCGAATCCACCGCCGGAATTAGTTTGACCGATGCCGAGATTATTGAGCTGGACCAGTATTTTGGGGGACTCGTAGCGTGGACCCTTGGGAAGGATGTCCAGTGTCCGAACCCGCCGGCATGGGCGGCCGATGAACATTTCCGGGCCTATTGGGCGCCAACAAAAGAGCGAGAACGGATTGAAACGGAAAAGCACGGCCGGATGCTGACAACGGACGAGAGGAAGGCCCACGGCACGTTTGATGATGGCCTACGTGGGCCGGATCATTCTCTACCGATGGTTGCTTGAGATTATGTTCAGCCCTATTTAGAATGCGGCGACGAAGGGGGACTCTTTATGAAGACAGTCCTGCTGGCCGGAACCGTATTGGCTGCCCTAGGCAGTTTGTCAGCTTCAGACAAAAACCCTGCCGATTACACTCTGAGCGCACACATCCTCGGAACCGCCAGACATCGTAGCCCCGGTGGAATCACTTCTGTGTATAACCCTCAGACTGCTACATGGTCCCACGGTACATACTCCGGCTCTACTCAACATGAAACAGATTTGCGAATTGACAAGATGATTTATTCCGTGGCCCGAATATGCAAAAAGGTCGAAGTGGGTAAGGACTACCCCGCGAAAGTAGACAAGAAGAAAATCCATCTGCTGCTGCCCGACGGGAAGACCTGTGACGGGATAATTGAGGGCATACACGAAATGGAGTGAAATCCCTTGTGGCATGGGCCGTTCTGCACGCGCTATAATTGCCGACCGTGCGGCACCATGAACGCAAATTCGAGGTTACATGCGTAGTCCCGCTCCGGGCATTCTGCACGTGCTGCCGCGTGCGGTTCGAAGGCATGCCCAGCCCATATGAAACAGCCGACGATGTAATCCTGAGAATGCGTGCTGCGTTTGAAGCCCATGAGTGCAGAAAGGCCACCGGCGGGATTGCGCTGGAATAGCGGCCCGTAACCCCGGCGGTCTGTTACCGACCAGCGATAAACACGTGCGGGATGAGGCCGGCAATCGGGTGTTCCGTAGTGTGCTGGACGGTCACCAGGCTCTCCTCTTCGACTTGGCTACGAAGGTTGACGGGCGGCTCTCGCCGGGCAGCACCCTCCTGGACCTCGTAACCGCCTATCACCTGAAACCCATGACCGCTAAGGTATGGGCACGCTTCCTCAAATCCGCAATGCACAACCCGGCAATCCAACCACATTCCGTACTGACTGACCTTCTGGAGGTTCCTGACAATGGCTGATGATGATTCGATGGATGTAGCGAGTACGGTTGACCCCACAGATGAGGGTGCGGACCAGCCAGCTCCGGCTGCTGCAGAGACCGCCCCGGCGGCTCCTGATGTGTCCGGCCAGCCCTCCGTGCAGGTTGATTCTGCCACGACGGGGAATACCACGGAAATGGGCCTTTAGGGTAAATGGCGCATATTGGCGCTATGGTGCTGAATCGGCAGGGTGCTAAATTTTTCAATACCTTGCTCGATAGGGCGGCGATAGACTTCCTAGCCCAAGCGAAACAAGCGTCGCCGCCCGTCCAATTTATGAACGAAAGCGACCAAGACCTACTTCAGCGCCTATTACATCAAGCTTCGCGCGAGACCGACCACAAGAAGCTGATGGAGCTTACACAGCAGATAAACCGACTGCTCGAAGCGAAGGAAGGGCCGTTCCTTGACGGCAAGAAGGCTGGTTCATCGGAGGATGTTGCAACCCAGGAATAGACCAAACCGCCCTACCCGGTTTTTGGCGCCTCTGGTCCTTTGATGCCAAACTCTTTTCGAACCGCAAGCCGCACTGACAGTAACTTTGCTTCGCGGTCGGTGGTGGACACCTCGTAAAAGTCTATTTCCCCACGCACGATCTTGTCCGCGGTTCTCTGCATTATGTCCAGCAAGCTGAAAAAGGCAGAAATCGTTTCCTGTTCGCATACCGTTATAACGAGATCAAGCGTTTCAGAAAATGCTGACGATGCTTTGTTGTACTCCTTCAACTTGTCGTTCTTGATTTGCCCCCAAAACGCGCTATCGCGTTGTGGATCGGATGCGGCCGTTTTGTAATACGACCCAAGATTTCGCAATGCCTCGTCGATCTGGGAAATTCGCTTCGTCGCCTCAAAGAGCACTTCACGTTTCAATTCCCATGTTTTCTGACGCGCCCAGACTTCATCTGAAATCTTTGCCTCTATTTGCTTCGTCGTAGTGGTCACCGCGGAGACTTGTGCTACCAGTTTGTCGATGTCCTCGTGGGTCGCGAAATTTTTACCTTTCTGTTTTAGGTACCCGCCAAAGAACGAACCAATGCCGGCAGATATCAGAGGCGTCAGCGCGAATAGTACCCACTCGTTGAAATTCATCATAAAGCACCTAGTGCACGGCCATGCTTCTTTGGCAGCAACCTCAAAAACTTTAGGGCCTCCCGCTGTTCTTCGTTCTCTGCAACCGACCACAAATGAATGGCCAGTCTGTCGCGCAGCTTTCTGATCCAAGACTCACTGCGACACCACTCCGTAGCAATTGCCGAGTTGGTTGCATGGCGCCATGACTCGCAACCGCGGATGTGATCCCACAGTTTGCCACCGCCACGCAAGTGCTTGACTTTGCTCAACGCAGCAAGAAATGGTTTATTAGATTTTCGGCGGGGATTGTGACGTGTCGCCCGCCGAATCTCGTCAATTAGCCGGAGCCGACATCGTCGGCCGATGTGACGGGCCTGCTTTGATGTCATGCCCTGCTTGAGTTCTTTTTCAATGAACAGCGTTACAAAGAACCACCGGTCGCGTCTTGCGTCCGTGTAGAACGTCCGGTATGGATGGAAGTCAATAATTGCCTTGGACTGGGTTTTTGGTTCCCAACGAGGCCGTAGCTCTCCTACGGCTTTTCGACAGATATTAATGAGTGCGACTTTTGCAGCGGCCATGCGGCGGGTATTTCGGTGCTTTCTGGCTTCGACATACTCGGCATAGAGCCACTCCGAAGCGGTTAAGCCATTTCGCTGCGTCGGTGCCTCAAGGGGCCTCACGCTGCAGAGTATATATCTACCGCTACCTGAATTACATAACAATATCTCGCATATTTTCAGTGAGTTACATAGCGGTGCGAATTGTGAACGAATAATGACCATACGGGAAGAGGGGAACTTCCCAGATCGAACGCCCCTGGCGGGGTGAGTAAACAGCCGTCCCGTGGAAGCGGTACAACGTTTTCAGACATTCCGACTTCCCATCCACGGGACCCAAGCCAGTTCAGCCAGTGAGGCGCCAGACTCACGGTTGGAACTGGCTTTTTTCTTTTGTACCGATCCCGATTCGATAATCAACAACTCAACCGAAAAGGAGAATGAAAGGAAATGGGTCTAGCAACAAGAATGGCGTGCGATGAGGCAAGAAACGAATTGACAACCGACATCGTCCATGCGGTGTTGAACAGTCGATGCTTGAACAAGGGAACAAAAAAGAAGGTTTTGAAGATGGTCTTGGATGAAACCTTGTCCGCCCTAGAAGAAAGTGACCAGGTATCTCTGTGTAACGTTGTTGCCGCACGGCTCAACCGTGCCTTTCCCAATATCCTGCCGGCGCACTTCGAAGTCAGTGGGGGGACGGTATAAGGCGTGAACCGCCTCTCCGACCAAAACCTCAATCCAAAGCAACAGCAAAATTACTTACTCAAGATTGCCGCTTTCCAAGTTCTCGCTGTGGGCGGTAGGTTTTGCTGTTGCTTTTGCGGCGAACGGCGGTGGGACGTACTCCAGGCCGACCACATCAACGGCGATGGAGAAAAACACCGTCGCCAGATTTGCAGCACAAGCCGGGGCGGTGGGTATCTCACCTATCGGTGGATCATCCGGCACCCCAAGGCAGCTCGTAAGCGGTTTCAGTTGCTTTGCGCCAACTGTCACCAACTGAAAACCCTCGGTTACACGCCCGATCCTGATTAGGCCGCCGTCCCAAACGGGGCCAATGAACAACAATTACGAACTACGAAAGGAACCACTATGGAAGGAAACAACAACCTAACTGAAGCTGCCCGCGCCGCTCTCAAACGAATTTACACTCTCCGCGACCTGACGAAGAAAACCGGTCTCGCCACGTATCAAAAACAATATGAGGTCGTGCTCTCGCTCGGCAATGAAGATGCAATCGCTGTGGCGGATGTTCTTGGCACCAGTCTCACGAAACCGCCGGTTGCAAATGGCGGTGGGCGATGACCGATGAACAAAGAGCAGCAATCATCCAAGAGGAACTTGGGCGGACGTTAGAGGAGTTTGAGCGCAGCGGTGAGATTCCAGCTACCGCCGACCTAGTCGGGATTATCTATAGTTGTATTCGAGCGGGGTCTGAGGGCTATGAAACGCAGGTTCCATTCTCCGAACAACCATCCAAGAGTAGCTGCCGATCCATGGCGGAAGAGGTTTTGCGACTATTCGAAGCGGCAAAGCCCCTCGCTAAGGTGAGCACTGGTGCCGGCAACGGCACGGGCGCGGGAGGTAGAAAAAGTAAGCAAGCCGGACTCATTCAGCCCGCTAAGAAAACGGTGTTGCGTCCAGAAGATGAGTTTCGGGTTTATCAGCCGGCGCCGGTCATTTCAATCAACCGGTACGGTGTAGTTCGGTGGATCACCGACGGCCCCAAGCACAAAGCCGGTGAACTGCTCATACCGCGAAACAGCCAAGGACGGCAGACCGTCCGCTTCCGATACAACGGAGAGCGGCATGAGCGAAGCACAGGCTGGATGCTAGAAACCGTCGGTTGGATAAAACCCCGCGGCAAAAGCAATGGGGGTATTACCCCCATCAATGAATGACAGATGTGGGTATTACCCCCATGAGAGAATGTGTTTTGTTGAAAGCACAAGAGTTAAGTGCAAAATTTGCCGTTTTGGATGGGGGTTGTGTGTTACACACACATACACCCACACCCTTGCCTTCCCAGCAGGCTGGGGCAGGGAGTGAGTGTTAGAACCTATTTATATCCCCACCGCCCAATCCTGCCACTCCCTAGAAAGCCGCCGCGGGCGACCGGCCCCGGAGAGTTCGTTCTCCAGGTTGACCTACAAGCTGTGGCGACATGCCCAAGGGCGTGGACGATCCACCGACCGCTTAAAACGAATCCTGACGCTATGGCGGGGCAAAATTACTGAGATTTTTCGGGATGTGCTACCGGTGAGAATGTGCGGGGACGGTTGCTTGGAGAAGGAAAGTCCCCGCACCCGCGTTTCTTTCTTTCGGGGAATGCTACCACAGACTGAGCAAGTGCGGGGATTGCGAATATCACCACTACCAGTCCTAGTTGGGCCGTACCCGGCGAGGTTTGGGCCGTCCATTTCCCTGAATATTCAATCGCTCTAACTCCTTCTGGAGTGCCTCGCATCTCTCAACAATCCGGTCGTTGACGATAAGAAGCTGCCGGCTCTGTTCTAGCAGGTCATCCATCTCGGTTTGGATTTCGTCTTTGCGGTCGGGCATTTGTCTATGATGCGGCAAAAGTCCTCACCTATCTCAGTTAAAGAAAGGAATTCCCCTGACAATAGTCCCGATTCTCGCAACCGCCTGGTCCCTGTTTCTTATCCTCACGCTCGTTCGGAGGTACCTGTGACCACAACCAATCCCTTCCTCGCTGCTTTTCTGGAAAGTCGGGGCCGTAGAGTCCGCGTTGTAAATGGCGGACACTTTCTATCTGACGGCCGTAGCATCCGACGGGATATCCGAGAGTTCAAAGAAGGTGCCGCCGTCAACGTTTTGGAATTTTCGATTGCCCTCAAGAACCTAATCGTTAAAGCCAAACAGAAGGCCCTGGAGAAGAAACGGCGCGAAGGGGTCACCCTGCGCTGGTCCAAACTCTACGGTTCAGAACCCGCCCCGAAGTATTAGCAGTGATCCCAAAGGAAAGAGGCCCCGATGATCTTGTTGGACAACGCGCCCATTCCGACCCCGGAAGAGGCCCGGCAGCGCGACGCCGAACGGCGAATCCGTGAAGTCATCCACGGTATTCAAACCAACGATTACGAACCCGACCGCAGACTGATGCGGACCGAACTTGAGCGGGCGGTCACCGCCCATCCCGTAGCCGCGGCCGCAATTATCTACCAACTCACCACAGGAGAAAACTGAAATGTCTTTTTACGAACCCAACGACCCGACCGAGATTTCCGATGCTGACCGTGATACGTGGGGGCTGCCCACCGTCGCGGAAGAACGTGTCATGCAGAAAGAACATCTTGCCGCTGCTCAACAGCAGTACCAAGAGGATCGGGAGAAACCGCGCGGCAGCCTAAACAAAACTCATTTTGACGGTGACGAAGACCCTCGCTCACCCCAGCAAATTCGGGAAGAGTACGAGACCGCCCAACACAAGGTTGACGCAACCAACACGGAGCGGCAGAACGCCGTCAACGCAGATTTCTTAACCGCAGAGTTCCTTCGCGCAACCCCTGATTATGTGCCATGCGATCAGAATGGGAAGTTGATGTTATCCATTCTCGGTGACACCCCGCCTTCGCACAGTGATATGGACGAGGCGTGGCGGATTGCTAAGGCAACCGGCCGTGCCAAAGTGAGGATTATCCCCACTGTACCGTCACGGCAAGCAACGGCGACGGCACTCAACACCGTCTCGGAGGACTTCTGATGGCCTTCTCCGATGAACAAATTTCGCAGATGAGCGTCACGGATTTTCGCAGCCTCAGCCCTACGGAGAAACACGCGAGGTTCTGAACCGACAAACAGAACTGGCCGAGCGTGCCCTAACCCAGGAGTGGGACAGACAGGAAAACATCCGACTGACGGAAGAGTACACGCCCAAAATCCCCTTCCGTATCGCGCCTCAAACTGAGGCGGCAAAAGCCAAACAGTTCCTCATAGACAACCCCGACTGTGCCGAGGTCACATTCGGCCAAACCATCTATAGGCGCTAACTAGCGTTACTACGGCACGCCCCGCGCGGTGGTAGAATTGCTCGTTGCATTCGGAGTTTACATTTATGCGTCAGCTAATTGCTTGTTTGTTTCTACTGTCGCTTTGCGCGATGGCTTCGACCAAAGACGAACCCCAATGGCGAGTCGTCATGGAGAAGCACATTGTTAACGGGTCGAAAACCTATGCGACGACCATTTTTACGCCCAAGGAAAAAGGGGATTATCGCATCACCGCAAGTTGCTCGGTGATTGGTGGCCAAGCGAACCAAAGTATCTGGAATTTTAATTTCCAATGGAACGATGTTATTGGTACGCCCGCCGAGAATGCGATCCAGTGTATAGGCGGTACCTATCAAACACAGCAACAGCTTATTTTCATACTCACTCCGCAGCCCAATGTGCCGGTTACGTGGCAGGGCCAGCCCTATGGGCCTGTGTCAACCTTCGACCTGTTCTTTACCGTCGAACATTTGCAATAGCCATCCATTGTCTAGGTAGCTTCTAGCCAGACCGATCACCGAACCCCTACGCAGTACCCCGCCTCCGTGCGGAATCCCACCTTGAATTGTTCTTCACGATTCAGAAAGAAGCCCTACCCAAATGTCTGATTTCGATACCGATGTTGATGCAGTAAATCCCACCGACGAAGGTGCAGCGGATACCCCTTCACCAGCGGCCACGGCGGTTGCACCGCCCGCTCCCGATGCCTCGTCGTTGCCTAGTACGCAAGTCGATCCATCCACCACCGGCAATATCTCTGCCGCAACTGATCCGGCCACGGGTCCCCAGAAGCCAAGCCTTTGGAAGTCGATCTTGATGGGTGCGTTGTCCGGCATGGCTGCCGGCAGTCAGGTGAATACGCGCGGCCAGCGCGGACCAGGTGGCGCCATAGCTGGCGGTCTTGCTTCCGGCGCCAGTGCAGCCCTAGCCGCTCCGATGAAACAGCAGGCGGCTGCAACGCAGCTTGATATGGAGAAAGCGCAAACCGCCTTTCATTACGCCAACCTATCGCTGCTCCACAAGCAAATTGCAGCTATGCCCGATGATAAGCAGGAAGCTTTGCTTGACAGTGAGGCCGACCAGACGAACAACTTCTTTAAGTCCGGCGCCGCAACCCCTCTGTCACCGGCTACCGATTATGTTTCGGCAATGAAAGACTTCACGGCCCGACATGCGGCAAACCCGTGGGCGGTCTACAACGTCCTTCCCACCCGTGGCGCGGATGGAAAAATGGCCTATACGGTCGTGCAATTCTCTCATGCGCCCCTTCAGCAAGACCTAACGATAAAAGGTGGAGGGTTGAACGGAGAGGACATAACCGTCCCCTCAGGAACGCCGGCAGATAAGGCGGGCCAATACTACACCGCAATCACCGCTAAGAAGATTCAGGCCCAATCCCAAAGCAACTTGGAAGGCCAGAAGAACCAAGATAAGCTCGGCCAGCAAGACAACGCAGAGGCCAATGCCGAACAGTTGGTCGGTGTGAAGGCAAACCTGAAAGGTGCGGGCGGGTCCGGCAAAGTTGACCGCAATCTGTACGAGGGCACCGACGCGAAAGGCAACCAAGTGGCCGGAACCTCTGACGAATTGACCGCCGCGGGAATCCGAAACTATGCGAAGATGCCGGCACTCACGCAGACGCAAACGTTGGCCGCTCGTGAGATGACGGCACCGGATGGGCTGTTCGCAACGGCGCGGCAACAAGTCCTCTCGTTACAGAAAGCCGGCAAACTCGGACCAGTTGCTTCCCGTTGGAATAACTTTTGGGCAAGCAAGGGTCTTGACGGCGACCAACAGGCATTCCGCGGCACTATGGGCCTCATCGCCACAAAGCTGATGCAAGCGCACATGGGAAACCGCGGAGGCAAGGACGCAATGCAGCACTTTGCAGACCTGGTGCCTGAGAACAGCACGCCAGACGCGCTTATGAAAGAGCTTAACAACGAATATGTGTACGTGAACGCGCTGGCGAAGCGGCCGAAGGCGGTGACGAATGGACAGCAGTAACACGCTTTTCTCACCGCAAGAGGTTCAATCTGCCGGCCCGTCCGATACTTTGTTTTCGGGGACGGAGATTCAAGGCTCTACGCCAACATCTGCGGACGGTAGTCTATTCTCAAACGACGAAGTTACCGCATCCGGCAACGCTAACGGCACAACTCAACCCGATTACCTTAGCAAGACTGAAGACTTCATTGACCAGGCCGCCAAAGGTGCCGGCTCCGAATTGTGGGGAATGGCCAAGGGTCTTGTTTCAATTCCCGGCCTCTCCGATCTTGCCTCTCTGCCCACGGACTTTCGCGCCTACGAGCAGGCGCGAAGTCAAGGCAAGTCCGTTTTCGACTCGTACAGTGCGGCAGCCAAAGCGTATCAGCAGCGAAACGATGTCATTGACGCCGTTGGTAGTCGGTTGAAGGAATTCAAGAGCAATCCGGGCAGCGCAACGGGCAAGGCTCTTATTGACCTCGCTCCGATGCTCGTCAGTCTCGGCAGCTCCGTGGGCACGGCTGCAACCGCTGAGGATGTAGCCGCGGAAGGATCGGCGGCCGATACAGCGGTCACACCGAAGCCGGGAATTGTGAAGCAGGTCATCCAAGGCAAGAATGCCGCCCAACCAGCCGCGCAAACCGCGCTCCGAACGGCAGCCGGCACTGACACCCCAAGTCTGATAGACGCGCTGAAAGATCGAATCAGCGGCCTTGACGATGAGGCCAGCACGTCCTATCAAGAGTTTGACCAGGCAGCCGGTACCGACCTCAAGGCACTCCGTCAGAAACTCGGCAACACCGAATACGAAATGGGCCAACTCACTGACACCGCGGCCGACCAGGCCAAGGCAACACGGCTTGAGAAAGCCCGTCAGGGTTTGGTTGACAAGATCGAATCAGCGAAACAGGCGGCAACCGACGCTGGCGTTGACACCGATCTTCTTGACAAAGCCGACGCGAAATTCACACAAGCCCGCGCCCTCCAGGACGTTCAGACGAAGGTGTTACCAAAGTCCAAATGTTGTGAAGGGTTCCGTTGAACATGGGGCGCCAGAGACCGTCAACGTTGATTACGCGATTGATGCTCTGAGGCGTTTACAGGCCGACAATTCCTATGGTGCGCCCCGTCTTGAACAGGCTTTCGGCAAGAGCGGTGCCAAGAATTTGTTGCGTGATATGTACGCCGCTCAACGGATAGGAGTTGACTCGCTGACTACCCAGCAGTTCGCCAAGCTGCTGGCAAAGTATGCGGGGGTTCCTGCTGTGGGTGGTGCGCTCTATGCCGGGTACCAAGCCCTATCTGGGAAGTGAAGTTTGCGGTGTGAATGCCGTGCGTCAGGACACCGCGAGGCAAGGCGGGCACGGAGAATAATTGCAGCCAATGATTCTCCGTGCCGTAAGCCTTTCAACACGCGGCCAACTCTGCCAGCCTGGACTTAAGCGTCTCATCAGCAATGTAGCGGAGGGCTGCACGCCGTTCAGCCGGCGGCAGGTCCGATCTTTGCTGGTTGATGCAGCCCATGATGTGATTGACGGCCTTCCGTTCAACCCCGATCTTGGCATACCGTTCATAATCGGCTTTAGTTGGCCGGGGTGTTCCAACCGGCACACCCACGCAAAAAACGCTTACTAACCTATCCTTCGGCCAGCTCACTACTTGTCCTTTTAACATTTTTGTTTCTCCTAGCTTTTGGTTTTTACAAATGATGCCGACCGTGCGGGCGTGCCGCTCGGTAGGTGCTATTAATCCGTTTGCCCACCGTGTCAGGATTCCAGCCATAGACAAGCCAGTGCGATAATCCACGGCTCATCGACAGCTTCATACGGTGAAGCCGGTCTTCCCAATTTTGTTGGAGTTTTTCGCGCTTGGCTTTCCGTGCGCGTGCTGTGCGGTCTACAGGTATTCTGTGAACAGCCATCAGTGCGGGCCTCCGCGCCCGCGTTGTTGTGGTTAGGGAATCCACAGTCCTTGCCGGGACTGTAGGTTCCCGCTTAACTTCCGCTGTTCATAAGCTCGTCATCTTCGGGCCAATAATCCGGTTCGGTCCACTCAACCCCCGACCAATCGGACTCCGGCACGAATGCGGCAAGAAGCCGCGCCCGATCCGCAATTTCCCTGTACACCTTTCGGTCCTTGCAATCGTTCTGTAAACCCGCTTTCGCCAAATTGAGTATTGCTTTGTCTCTCCAGTTGTCGGACTTGCGCCGTCTCTCAGCCCTAGGCGGTACAGCAACCGTTATGGTGTGACCCGCCTTGGTTGAAAGATATTTTTCAACTACCTTTTTTGGAATTCTGAGGATGCGGTAACGTCTTTTGCTTCGAGTCTCAGCCCGGCCAAGGTCGATTACGCCGGGCAACTTCGCAAACCGACGAACCACGGCGTCTTCGCTGACTTGCATTACATCAGCAACTTGGCGGACTGTCAGTACCTCACTCACGGGCTTCACCGTTTGACCACGTACCGATTACGAGCGCGTCCAACTTGTCCTGACGTTCACGGACCCAAGGCGCGTATGACTTCTCAGTCGTTTTGATACTGGAGTGCCCAAGCAGCTTCGAAACTTCCTCCAACGGCACGCCGGCACTCAACCAACTCACGGCGGCAGTATCACGAAGGCAGTGCGGCGTGAATTGAGTGTCGCGTCCGAATGTTTCTCGAAACAGTGCGCGAAGATCATGCTGCCAGTTCGTTACTACTGAAGTCTCTAGCCCATTGCCCGACCAGAACGCATATTCATCGTCGCCAAAAGCGGTCAGGACTTCGGTAGCAACATCGGGAGGCAGCGGCACCGACACATGCGTACCGGTCTTCTGCCGTGATGTGGTCACGCGAGTCAGTTTTTTCTTGCTGTCTCGCTGAACTTCTGGCCTGGAGAGCGTCACAGCATCTCGAATTGCAAGCCCGCTGTGCCGCATCAGTTGGACAAGCGCCCGAACGCGAGTAGCCTTTGCCGGCGGGAACGTCTTTGGAATTTTTTCCAGAACGGTCTTGTATTGCTTCTCCGTCAGAGGCATCGTTGGCGGTTCATCCACCTTGATTGCAGACAACCGCGGCACACGCTCAATCCAACCGGCATCGTGACAAAAGCGGAGAAACCGCCGCAACCGTGCTTGAACCTGAGAGCGGGTTCCCGATGACGGATAGAGTTCTTCCCATGAGGCCCGATAGTTGATGAGTGTGGGTAAATCGATCTCATCGGGGAAGTGTTTGGACTTGTCACTCAGGAATCGCTCGAAACGTCCAAGTTCACGTTCCAGTTTTTGCAGACCGTTCGGATTGAGACCGTCACTTTTCTTTGAACTCAGGAATAGTTGGACCGCATCAGCAATCGTCTTCTTGTTCGTCGTAACAACCGTGGTTGGCGCCGCGCCCGCCGTGAATTTCGATTCCAGATTCCGTTTCGCATCTTCCGCTTGCGACCATGAACGGGTCTTTGCGGATGCTCGGTACTGCCGGCCACCGTGGGACCACCTAAGGTGTTTCCGACAGTTGCACCGCCTCCAGGTCTCGTCATCCTTATATTTACAGTCCCCGGAATGCCTCACAAAGACCGTAATCGACGGGGTCGCCATGGGCGAAACGGTATCACAAAACTAGCACATTTGGCAAGTGGCCCTTGGCTTGCCTTCACAATCTCCAGTGTTTATGCGGGTAAAATGATGATTTTAGGTTGGAGGCGCGGGTCGGAATCGAACCGACGCATAAAGGTTTTGCAGACCTCTCCCTTACCACTTGGGTACCGCGCCCTGTCAATAACTTAGCTTTCCGCTAGAAAAATGTCCAATCTCTCGCAAGCCTGCTCGGCTCCTCCAAGTGACTTGTCTTATCTTCAATAATCGACCGCGCGATTGATTCCGGAGTGTGGCGTACCGTCATCAGTGCGCAAAACTTTGCAACTCAGATTTACAAACATTTACCTTGTTGCTCCAAAATCCGCTCTAGGGTGGGTTTTCGATTGACATGCTTTGCGCACGGTGTATTATTTTTTGCGGTTAAGAACGCTGCCCTTCCCTCACAACCGGCCGCCCCAGTTCGCTGACCATCTCCGGGGAGATCTGAGGTTTGGGAACGACTGCGTGCCTGAACCTCACATTCGTGAATCTCTCAGGAGGAAGTATTGTGAAAAAAGGAATCGCGATCAGTTGTCTGGCACTGCTTGCCTGCGCAACCATGTTGCTGGCGTCTCCGAAGCACAGCAACGTTACCTTCTCACCCGATTACAAGCGCGTTATTGCCACCGGCAGCTCTACACACATAATCCCTAACGTAGAGCCCCCGTCAGATAAGAAGGTAATTTCAGGGAACCTCAGCAGCTATCCCAACGGCACATACTTCTGCTGCTTCGGCTACACCATCGCCGGCACAGGAGAAGGATTTCCTTTCGAAGTCTGGGAGGCTATCGCTTTTACTCCCGCTAGCAATGCCACTGTGACCGGAATCAAGGCAGCCATCGGCACGTTCGGTGGAACTGCCGGTTTCCAACTGGGCCTGTACACCGATGATGGAGGCGTACCCGGTACGGCACTCAAGAGCTTCCATATCAGCAACCCACCAACCTATGGAACTTGCTGTGTGGTCGACTCCGGCCGGGACGGAAACGGGATCCCAGTAACCGGCGGAACCCAGTACTGGCTTGTGGCCAAGGTCGGCCCCAACGACAACGATTTTGAGGGCGGATGGAATATGAACGTTACTGACCAGCGGGTTGGAGAATACACGGTAGCGTCATACTGCCTGGGCTCCAGCACCTATTGCGGCAGCAATAGCGGGAAGTGGACCGCCGGCACGAACGGCGATCCGGGAAATGCTTACGCAGTTGTTGGCACTGAATAGCAATCCACGCAGACTAAACGGCCGGTCCGATGGATTTAATCGGATCGGCTTTTTTCTTTCTACAGCGTTTCCAGCGCAGGACGGATTGGAGGCGCGGGGTGGAATCGAACCGACCGATCGGGACTTTGCGAGCCCCTGCCTTACCACTTGGCTACCGCGCCTTGATTGAGACGAATGGAAACCGCGCTCCTCGCGCGACGGGGTGAGATTTCTGGAGCGGGAGACGGGATTTGAACCCGCGACTTCGACCTTGGCAAGGTCGCACTCTACCACTGAGTTACTCCCGCTCAGTTCCATCGATTATAACGAAGCCCTCTGCCGCGCGGCAATCGCGCCAGCGGCGCATCCTAGCGAGCCACCGTCCACTGTGGGTCTTTTTCGGCTTCGACCATCTCGCCGTCGCGCATATGGATGATGCGGTCGCCGTACCGGGCCGCCTCGGGATTGTGGGTGATCATCAAGACCGTCTGCTTCAATTCCTGGTTGGATTGCCGCAGCATCTTCAGCACAATATCGGAATTCACCGAGTCGAGGTTGCCGGTAGGCTCGTCCGCCAGAATGATCGCCGGCTTATTAATCAAAGCCCGGGCCAGCGCCACCCGCTGCTGCTCTCCGCCGGAAAGCTCGGACGGACGATGATTCAGCCGCTCGTAGATGCCGAGCAATCTCACGATCCGATCGAAGAACGCTGCGTCACGGTTTCCGTTCCCCGCAATCTCCAGCGCAATATCGATATTCCCGCGCGCGTCGAGCGTCGGCAGCAGATTGAATTTCTGAAAAACGAAGCCGATCTTGCGCTTGCGCATTCGAGTACGCTCGCCGTCGGACAGCAGGGCGAAATCGTCTCCATCGATCGTTACCCGTCCCGAGTCTGCACGGGTTAGGCCGCCCAGCAAGTAAAACAGGGTAGACTTGCCGCTGCCTGAGGGCCCGACGATGCTGACAAACTCACCGCGCTCCACCGTGAACGAAATTCCGCGCAACGCCGGCACTTCCATCTTCCCGACGTGATAAGTTTTGCGGAGTTCGACTGCTTCTATGAGAGCAGGCATGCTGGCGTGGCCTGCTTGAGCACCCGAGAGCGAGCAGAAGAGGCCTGCTTTGATCTTACACGAACGCTCACGGCAAACGCGGCCGCTCCGCCCCGGCAGCTAGCCAGCGGTGAGCTATGCTGCTCCCGCAGCGGGATCTCGCGACGCATCGCCGGATTGGGTGCGCCTCGGGCCACGCTTGCGCACCAGCAGCATGCGAATTCGCTCCAGCAGTTCTGCTGGAGATCCCATGCCTTTTGGAATGAAGGCATCCGCCTTCATGTCGCGTTCGTAGATTCTGACTTTGCCGGAGACTAGAACCGTCGGTGTTCGCGGCGAAATATTCTTGATCTCTTCGATCAGCTTGCATCCATCCACTCCGGGCATGATCAGGTCGGTCAAAACCAGATCGATTCCGCCCTTCTTGAAGCGCTCCAGGCCTTCTTCGCCGCCATTGCAGGCAATTACGCGGTAGCCGCGGGTTTCAAGCATTACTTTTCTGATCGACAGGGCTTGTTCGTTATCGTCAACACACAAAATCGTTCGTTTGGGTTTCATTCGGACTTTTTAGATGGCAACCTTGCGCCGCCTTCCGCGGCTTCGGGGAAAAATTATGAATTCGTGAAACGCAGATGCATCGTAGAACCGATCAGCGCGTGTGTAAAGTGGCGCCAATGTTAACTTAAAGGAAAGCGGGAAAAAATTTCGCGCGTACTCCATCACCGCATGTTTAGAGACCGGAGCGCGAATGAACTTCAGAAGAAAATTTCGCCGCGAAGTATTTCGACAGCATTTCCACCGACACGCACATTAACCACTCGGTCATCGGTGCGTCCGGCGCGAACAAAAATCCGGCTGGGACGCCTCATTTCGACTCCCTGCTCGATCATCACGCGCTCGTCGGGCGTAGCCACACGGTGCTTGACCATCCATGCTGCGGCGCAACCCGCCGCTGATCCTGTCGCCGGATCCTCGCCGTTATAGAAGAACATACGCGCGTGCAACCGCACAGCTGGATCAGCGCATTCACGGCTGACAAAGTAAAAGAACTTCCCGCCTGACTTTTCTAAATACTCGGACGAGCCCTTCACGTCCACATTCAACCCCGGCATCGCCTCGCCGCGCAGCGGGACCATCGTGAACGGCAGGCCGGTCGAGACGGTTTGAATCGGTAGCGACGCGTCGATATCGCCGGCCTTCAATCCAGCCGCCCGTGCCACCACCTCGCGTTCGTGAACTAGCCCGAACTCCGGATCTCTCTGCGTCATCTCCCCGAATGCGGCCTCACCGGGTTCTTCTTCGAAGCGAACTTCGATCTTGCCCACATTCAAATCCAGCGCGACCTGCTCGGCTTTGCTTGACCCACGCAGCACAAACGCTGTCCCCAGCGTCGGATGCCCGGCGAACGGCAACTCTTCCTGCACGGTGAAGATTCTGGTTCGCGCTCCTTTGTCGCTTGCCCCGTTGCCAGGCAGAACGAAGGTTGTCTCTGAGAGATTCATCTCCCGCGCAATCGCCTGCATCTGCTCGTCGTTCAGCCCGCGAGCCTCGGGAAACACTGCCAGCGAGTTTCCCTCCATCGGCACCGAGGTAAACACGTCAACCTGAACGAACCTCAATCTCACTCCCTGGTTCTTCATGCCTGTCATTATAAGTTTTCTCGCCCGCTTGCAACTTCCCAGCGGAAACCGGAAACTGCTTGTGGAAGCGCATGCGGTCCGGTGATCGTCCCGGTCTTCAAAACCGGCGAGTGGCAGGTTTGCCCTGTCACTGGTGCGTTCGACTCGCACACGCTTCCGCCATTTGCCAACGAGATTCGAAACAACGTTGCGAAATCCGCGTACGGCATCGCTTACTTCCGTCACAACCCTCGCTGGACGCATCCAATTAACTGGGGTATAGTTCGATTAGGTATACACAGGGTTGATCCGCAGCCAAAACAGTAACACACTGACCGGGCACGCCAGCTTCTGGCGCGGCGTTGTTGTTGTCACGTTGATTCTCGCTTTAAGCGCGAGTTTAACCACCCGGTTCCTCCACAACACCAGCATTCGGCACCATGCGGTTCGGGCTTACGCGCCGGTAGGTGCACGCCAGCACATGGACCGCGACGCATCGCGTTGGACGGTTCCGGTCGTGCAATACGCGCTACAACACTCACCTACGTTTTATCCCTGGATAGCGCCTTCCGCTCCACGCGTCCACACCATTTTGCCGGAAGAAAACCTCTCGAACCGCCCCCCTCCATCCTGCTAACCGATCTTTAGACCTTGCCAAACTTGGCGGAGGCAAAGATGGATCCAGTTGCACCTGGTTTGAAAACCCCGCGGATCACATTAGCGAAGAATCTTCCGGATTTTTCCGCTTCTTTTCCGTGAAGACCGTAGACGCCACTGTACTTGTGTCCGCAGACCGCCCTTTGGCAGACGGCAGAAACACGGGCAACCCGCGAACGCTTAACGACTATCTGTACGGCAGGTTGAGTCCATTCGAATTCGTATCGTAGTTCACAAACAGGAAGCTGATGAACAGCCGACGGATGAAACATCACTTCGACCACCGATATAACTTTGCTTTGCGCAACATTCGCAATTGGGCAGGCATCGGCTTTGCCGGTTTGCTGGCGTTGGGCTCCCTATCCTGCAACCATCAGAGTTCGGACGTCAGTGCCAGCTCACAGCAAGCTCCAACCGTCGCCGTCACCAGCGTGGTGAAGAAGAACCTGAGCCGGGAAATCACATTGTCTTCTGAGTTGGTGCCGTTTCAGGAGATCGACGTGTACGCCAAGGAATCTGGCTATGTCCAGAAACTTAATGTCGACTACGGTACGCACGTAAAAACCGGCCAGGTGATGGCCACCCTTGAGATTCCCGAACTCGAGGCGCAGTTACAGCAAGACCAAGCCGAAATCACCAATGCCACCAACGAAGTTGGGCGTGCCGACCACGAACTCAAACGCTATGACGCGCAGTATCAGGCGCTGCACTTGCAATACACACGCCTGAACGATGTGTTCCAAAGCCAGCCCGGCATCGTCGCCCAACAGGAAGTGGACGACGCGCAGGGTAAAGACCTCGCGGCCGCTTCCCAGGTTGACGCTGGCAAGGCCGCTATGGACGCAGCGCAAAGCAAACTCGCCGCCGCCAAGGCCAAACTCGCCCACGATCAGGCCCTCTTCGATTATTCGAAGATTACCGCGCCATTTTCGGGAGTGGTCACGGAACGTTATGCGAACCTGGGCACGCTTGTCCAGGCCGGCACCGGATCAAGCACCCAAGCCATGCCGATCGTGCGCCTGTCTCAAGATGATCTGTTCCGCCTGGTAATCCCAGTCCCAGAATCCTACGTCCGCTACATCCGCTTAGGCGACCCCGTGAACGTAAACGTGCCCTCGCTCGGCCGCAGTTTCCCCGGCAAGGTGGCGCGCTTCTCGGTCGATGTCCGCGCCGACACCCGCACCATGCACACCGAGGTGGATGTCGCGAATCCGCAGCAAACTTTGCTGCCTGGGCTATACGCCGAAGCTGAATTGCATCTCGATCAGAAAGAAAATGTCCCGACTGTTCCCGTGCAGGCATTGAATCACGAAGGCGACAAAACCACGGTGTTCGTTGTCGATCGTGGCGGCACGATCGATGACCGCACCATACAACTCGGATTGCAGACCAACAACGATGCCGAAGTCGTCGGTGGCCTGGGCGAAGGCGAACAAGTCATCGTTGGCGATCGCAGCGGGTTAAAGGCTGGCCAGAAGGTTAACGCAAAGTCCGTTGCTGTCATGAGTTACGGGACCGACAAAGACTAACTTATGCCTGGATTCTCAATCCGCAATCCGTATTTCATCATCGTAATCTGCCTCGCGCTGGTGGTGATCGGAGTTACCAGTATCGCGCGCATGCCCGTCGACTTATTCCCGCCGATCAACATGCCCCAGGCCGTGGTAGCCACGTTTTACAGCGGCATGCCGCCCCAGGACATCGAATTCGACATCACCGATCCTCTCGAGCGCTTCTTCACGCTTGGGTCCGGCATCGACCACATGGAATCTCGCTCGCTGCTCGGCGTCAGCATCATCAAGGTCTACTTTCAGCCGGGAACCAATCCCGATACGGACGTAAGTGAGCTGTCCAATTTGGCGCTGGCGGATTTGAAGCGTCTGCCGCCGGGAACTCTGCCTCCAGTGGTTCTGAAGTTTGACGCTTCCAGCTTGCCCGTCGCCCTGGTCACGGTTTCCGGTGAAGGTTTAACTGAAACTCAGTTACACGACTATGCACAATTTCAAATTCGCAACCAGATCGCCGTGGTTCCGGGCGCCGAAATCCCTATCCCCTTCGGTGGCAAGTACCGCCAGATCATGGTTTACGTCGACCCCTACAAGCTCCTCTCGCGGCAGCTCAGCTTGATGGATGTGGTCGGCGCCGTCAACGACTCGAACCTTATTCTTCCCGCCGGCGACGTCAAGATGGGGCCTTACGACTACTTCGTCTACTCCAACAGCCTGGTCGACAACATGGACCAGCTGAATGACATTCCTCTTAAGGTCCGCGGACATTCCTGGGTCACCGTTGGCGACGTTGGCAAAGCCGAAGACGCCAATCAGATTCAGTACAACGAAGTGCGCATCGACGGCCAGAAGTCGGCCTACATCCCCATCATGAAGCAGGGCGGCGATACCAACACCATCGCCGTGGTTAATGGTGTTCGTGACCTCATCAAGCACCTTTACGATATTCCCCAGCAGATGAAGACCAGCATCGTCTTCGATCAGTCCATCTATGTGAAGGAAGCAATTCATACGGTTTTACACGAAGGCATTCTCGGACTGATTCTCACCAGCCTGATGATTCTGCTTTTCTTGGGAAGCTTTCGCGCCACGTCTGCCGTTCTGCTATCGATTCCAATTTCCGCGCTGGCAGCCTTCGTTGTCCTCGCCTTAATGGGCGGCACGGTCAATACAATGATTCTTGGCGGCATGGCGCTGGCGTTTTCGCGCGTCATCGATAACTCGGTCATTTCCCTCGAAAACATCTATCGTCATCTTGAAATGGGCGCTGCGCCGATGATCGCCGCCGAAGTTGGTGGCTCCGAAGTGAACCTGGCAGTCCTCGCCGCCACTCTAGTCGATGTCGTCGACTTTTTCCCCGTCGTATTTCTTTACGGCGTGGCGAAATTCCTCTTTTCCGCTCTCGCGCTGGCGTTCTGCCTTTCACTGCTCGCCTCTTTCGTGGTGGCGATGACCGTCATTCCGCTGTTCTGCTCTCGTTTCCTGAAGGCCGTTCCGCACAGCGAGCATCACATCGACAAAGAATACGAAGTAGAGCCTCACCGGGAACAGCCGCACCAATCCTGGATGGAGCGCTTTAACGCCGCCTTCAACCGCCGTTTCAACCAACTTCTCGACTATTACGAATATTGGGTCAGGCGATGCCTGGCGCGCCCGGGTCTGACCGTCCTCGCGTTGAGCGGAGTATTCTTTTTGAGCCTCGCCATTTACCCACTCCTCGGCTTGGCATTCTTCCCGAAAACCGATGCTGGTCAGTTCACCATTAACATGAAAGTTCCCACCGGCACCCGCATCGAAGTCACCGACCAATACGTGGCCAAAGTCGAAGAACTCATCCACCACACCGTCGCCGCTGGCGATTTCAAAAGAATCGTCTCCAACATCGGCGTGGTCCCGGATTTTTCGTCTCTCTACACCACCAATGCCGGCCCATATACGGCAACCGTGCAGGTGCAATTGACGCCCGACCACGAGATCAGCAGCTTTGCCTATATGAACCGCGTTCAACAAGCCATGGCCAGGGAATTTCCCGATGTGCGGACTTTTTTCTCCAGCGGGTCCATGGTGGATGCCATCCTCAACACTGGCATGCCCGCGCCAATCGATGTGCAAGTCAGCAGTCCCGATCTGAATGAGATCTACAACATCGCTCAGAATCTCGCCGCGCAGATCCGCTCCGTCCGCGGCGTCGGCCAGATCTATATTCCGCAGGACCTGAATTACCCCGCGATTCATCTCGACGTCGATCGCGTCCACGCTGGCGAACTGGGACTAACTCAAAAGGATGTTGTGGAGAACGTCATCACCGCTCTCAATTCGAATTACCAGATTGCTCCCAACTATTGGGTGGACCGCAAAACCGGTAACGACTACTACCTCACGGTGCAATACTTCGAACACGGACAACCCGCCATTCACAATGTGACCGATTTCGGCCAGATCCCTCTGCGCGATCCCGATAGCGGAGACAGCCTAAGTTGTGGCCCGACGACGGGCCCGCCGCAACCCGGCTCCGACGCTCATCCCTCTTGGGCCTGCAACGGCGCCGGCAGGCCAATCACCGTGCTCAACAACGTGGTGAACATCCGGCAAACCCCCACTCCCACCGAAGTTGACCACTACCAGATTCAGCGCGTCATCGATGTCTATGTCACGCCGTCCGGGGAGGACTTAGGTCGCGTTACGAGCTCGATCCGCGACATCATCAAGAATACGAAGATTCCCGGCAACGTTCGCGTTAACCTGCGCGGCATGGTGCAAGGCATGGAAGCCTCGTTCAAAAGCTTCGCCTTCGGTTTCACTCTTTCTTTCATTCTGCTGTTCCTGATTTTGACGGCGCAATTCAAGTCGTTCATCGACCCGTTCCTGATCATGCTCGCCATTCCCATGGGCTTCGTCGGCGTGCTCATCACTCTGCCGCTGACGCACAGCACCCTGAACGTCATGTCCCTGATGGGAGTCCTCATGCTGGTTGGCATCGCCGACTCGAACAGCATTCTCATCGTCGACTTCGCACACGACCTCGAGAAAAAGGGCCTGTCGCCACTCGATGCGGTCGTCAAAGCATGTCGCGTGCGCCTGCGGCCTATTCTGATGACCTCGCTGGCTACCATCATCGGCATGATTCCCCTGGCACTAAAGCTGGGCACCGGCGCCGAGCAGTACACCCCTATGGCACGTGCGATCATCGGCGGACTGACCTCGTCCGTTCTGCTGACAATCTTCATCGTGCCCGCCGCGTATCTTCTGGTCTATGGCAGGCGCAAGAAAAACGCACCCGCCGAGGAGCCAGCCCAGTGAGAACGGGACTCCAAAAACTCAGTGCCGTAACACTTGTTGCTCTGGCAGCGCTGTTCGTTTTCATAGTCGAAGACTTCGCGCAAACCAGCAATGTCGCCTTGGCACAAAATCCGCCCGCGGCCCCGATGCCGCAAGCATCGCCTGGTCACAATCAGACAAATCCATATCCTGCCGCTCAAACCCCGCAGACCTCACCCGGAACGCCGCTGACCTTGACACTGCAACAAGCCCAAGTTCTGTCCATCAGGAACAATCCCCAAATTTCTCAGTCGCGTCTGCTCGCCCTCGCCTCGCAGCAAGTGGTGCGTGAAACCCGCTCCAATCTTTGGCCCACCGCCGCCGGCGATCTTACCGGTGTCGATGCCAAATCCGGCAGCCGCATCACCGCCGGCGCTCTTAACAATCCGATCATCTACGAGCGCGCCGCCGCCGGACTGATGGTCACGCAGTTGATCACCGATTTTGGCCGCACCACTAATCTCGTTTCCAGCGCCAACTACGCCGCCAAAGCCGAAAACGAAAACTCCGCTGCCACGCAGCAGCAGATTCTCCTCGCCGTCAGCCGCGCATTCTACAACGCTCTGCAAGCTGAAGCTATTTTGACCGTGGCCCAGCAAACCGTGAAGGAACGCCAGACCGTTGCCGACCAGGTCGGAACGCTTTATAAGAACAAGCTGAAGTCCGAACTCGACTTCAGTTTCGCCAACGTCAACCTTGCCCAGGCGCAACTCTTGCTTCTCGACGCTCAGAATAATCAAAACGCCAGCCTGGCCACGCTGTCCATGGTGCTCGGCTATAACACATTGCAGAATGTTCAACTGGTAGAAGACACCGATTCCGTTGTGCCGCCCGCCGACAATATCGATGACCTGGTCTCGCAAGCGTTCGCGGCGCGCCCGGAGGTTCTGTCACTGCAATTCCAGCTTCAATCCGCGCGCAAGTTCCAGACCGCCGAACGCGATCTTCTATTTCCCACCATCCGTGCCATGGGGGCTGTCGGCGACACTCCCGTGGGCAACGCCGCCGTAGCTCCCAGCCCGAACGCATGGAACAATACCTATGGTGCTGTCGGCGGCGACATCGATATCCCGCTCTTCAACGGTTTCCTTTACACGGCGCGCGCCAAGGAAGCCAAACTTCGTGCCGAAGCAGTCCAGGAACGCCTGCGCGATCTCGAAGACCTGATCTCCCGAGACGTTCGCACCAGTTGGCTCAACGCCAAAACCGACTACCAGCGCCTGGCGGTCGCCCAGCAGTTGTTGGAGCAGGCCAACCTTGCGCTGAGCCTCGCCCAGTCTCGCTACAAGCTCGGCCTCGGATCCATCGTCGAATTAAGCCAGGCGCAGCTTCAGCAAACTCAGGCCGAAATCGGCAACGCCCAAGCCGGGTACGACTACCGTCTCTCGCTTTCTATCCTTCGCTATCAGACTACAGGGTTGTAGAGGCAATAAAATCGCCAGGACTTCCAGTGAAATTGTTTTTACAATGCGATCCGCTTTCCGGCATCCTAAAATGCAGGCAAGCTCAAGAATAATGCGAGTTCTTTTGTGCACAACACGTTTTGATCGGCGCACTGCTCGGCCCCGTTCGGCGACTTTCCGCGCCGGTGCTCGCCTGCTCTGGATTGCCGTTGGACTTCTCTCCGTGTCACTTGCAGCCCACGCGCAGGCCACCTCTCTTGAGAGCGGCTACCACCAGATGTACAACCTGGACTTCCCCGCAGCCCACGCAACTTTCGCCGCGTGGAAGCAGACCCACCCCGAGGACCCCCTTGGTCCCGCCTCCAACGCTGCCGCCTACCTTTTCGCAGAGTTCGACCGCCTGCACGTTCTTGAATTGGATCTCTTCGCCGACGACAGCAAGTATCTTGAACGCGAAAAACCTGCTGCTGACTCCAATGTCAAATCTGCCTTCGACTCCGAGCTCGACCGCTCCACTCAGCTCGCCAATGCAGCTCTCGCCCGTTCGCCTCAGGACAAGAATGCGCAGTTTGCCATCATTATCGCCACCGGACTCCGCGGTGATTACCTTGCGCTTATTGAGAAGCGCAACCTCGCCGCCTTAACCTCGATGAAATCCGCGCGTGCGGCCGCGGAAAAACTGATCGCCCAGGACTCCGCTTTTTACGACGCCTACCTCGCCGTCGGCTGCGAAAACTATCTCCTGAGTCTCAATGCGGCGCCCGTCCGCTGGTTGCTTCGCCTCGGCGGTTCGGAGACCGACAAACAAACCGGACTCAACAATCTCCGCACCGCTGCTGAAAAAGGCCGCTACCTCGCTCCCTTCGCCCGCCTCCTGCTCGCCGTTGCCGCCCTTCGCGACAAAGACAATGCCGCCGCTCGCGCGCTGCTCTCTGGCCTCGCGGACGAATTCCCCCAGAACGGCCTTTACCGCCAGGAACTGGTTCGCCTCCGCTAGAACCGCCGGCGGAAAGCCCGCCCCTACCACTCCATTAGTACAAGTTCTGAGCAGAATCCCGGCCCCATCGCCGCTAGAATGCTTAGCGTCCCGGGCGCGGGCCGCCGCCCGTTCATGAAATCTTCCAGCACCAGCAACACCGAAGCTGACGAAAGATTACCCACGTTTCTCAGCGACTCCCATGAAGCCTGCAGCGCATCAGGTGCCAATTCCAACGTCTTTTCAGTGGCCTGCAAAACCTTCGGACCGCCCGTGTGCATGATCCAGGCGCCGATATCGTTTCGGCTCAAACCGCGCTCCTTGAGAAATGCATCCACATCCTGCCCCAGATGTTGCTCCACCACATCCGGCACACTTCGCGACAGCACAATCTGAAATCCCTTCTCCGAAATGTCCCAACCCATCACATCTTCTGTGTCCGGATAAAATTGTGACTGCGTCGCAATTACCCGCGGTCCGCTTTGCTTCTTTTCGCTCCCTGCAACAATCACCGCCGCAGCACCGTCGCCAAAAAGCCCGCTGGAAATTAAGTTCGCAGCCGAGACATCATCCTCGCGCCAGGTAAGTGAGCACAATTCCACCGCAACCAATGCCGCCGCTTGATCGGGGAAAGCCTTCACATAATCGGCTGCCCGGGCAATCCCCGCCGCGCCCGCCACGCATCCCAAACCGAAAATCGGGATCCGCTTGATCCCCACCGGAAGCCCCATGCGGTTGATCATCCTGCCCTCAATCGACGGGCTTGCAACCCCCGTGACCGTAACAAAGAAAATCGCGCCCAGGTCCGCCATCGTCATCCCGGAACTTAGCAGCGCCTGCCGCAAGGATTGCTCACCCAGATCTACCGCTGCCTCGATCCATGCATCGTTGGCGCGTCCCCACGTCGTCAGTCCGTCGTAGGATGCAATCGGCAGCGCCAGATGCCGTCCTTTCACTCCCACGCTCGCGTGAAGACGGTCCAGTACCTGCGGGTTCTCCAGTTTGCCTGCCCAGCGCCGCTTTAGCGCTTCGCAGATTTCCTCCTGGCTGTAGTAATTTTCGGGAAAAGCGCTTCCCACGCCGCAAATGCGCATAAACGACCTAACTGGTCTCGAGACGCGTACCGACACTCTTAGGATAGATCAGTGTCTTCGAAAACTTGTCTGCAGATTGTCTCCGCGCCGCAAACTGCCGCACGGATCCCGCGGCGCAACCTCGCACCGGCTTTCAATTCAAATCCATCAACACGGCGTCCGTATATCCGCCCGTCATGCCGTTTAAGCCGACAAAGGTCCGCACCTGTCCCGCGGCGAAAGCGACCGGCCCACTATCGATGTACGGCATCTTCTGCCCGGCAAGCGTGAAAATCACCTCGTACGTCCCAATCGGCTTCGACAGATACGTGGATGCCGCTTGGAATGCCAAGCCCGGAACCGTCGGCTCGACGCCCGTCAAACTCGCGCCCGGAGTGACCACATACGCGTCAACTTTGCCCAACCCCGGCGCCGAGTTGATAATTCTGAGATTGAACTTCCCCGCCGCCGGAGCCGAATTATCGTCCACGTAAAGCGTCACCCCTATATTCTGCGGATAATTATCGGCAAGCGCCGTATACGTTGTGCTTTGGCTCAAAAAGACTGAATTATCAAACAGCGTGGTTGTTCCACCGCTGATCAGGTCCGGCCCGGTAATCTCCAGTGTGTTCGTGCCGAATGTCACAAAATTGTAATTTGAAACCGTGCCGTAGGTAACAGCGCTCATAAATGCCAGGCTGTTGATTGTGACCGTCAGCGAAGTCTCGCCCGGTATGGCATTCATCAGGCGGAATTCTGCGTTTTGGGTGTTACTGCCACCGCCCCCGCATGCTACGCCTGCCACTCCAGCGGCAAGAAGCAGAACCACGGCACAGAACCTCAGAGAACGGCAAGCTTTCAAGCACTACCCTCCGGCACAAATTCGAATGGATAAAGAATTATCTCAGGTTTTACGGCCAGAGTAGAAAGATAAGGTTAAAGTCGCCGAGTTGGCGCTACGCCGACTCCGCGATTACCTCGACCGCAGTGCTCGGCGCGCTTTCTTCGACTGCCACGCCATCGCGGAAGCGTACCGTGTGTCCCGAAATCGCCGCTACTCGTTCACCGGGCACGATAATCCCGACCAGGTTCAGCGGATCGGCCGCCGAAAGCCTCACCACTTCCCCACTCGGCGGCAATTTTCTCGTTGCCCGCAACGATTCAACCGCGACTGGCAAAGCAAACTGCTCGCCCATGAATCCATCCACAAATCTTCCGCCGCGAATCTCGCCACGATCTTCCAGCCTGCGGAACGCCATCTGTAACTCGCGCCATTTCGGCAAGTTCGTCTCCCGCGTCAACAGATCGCGAAAAACAATTCCATATCTCCGCAGCAACATCCAGCAGGTTGCTTCAACCATGCGATTACGCTCCGCGGCTTGATCGCTGTGCAACAGAGCCCATCGTCCCGGCGTATGCCGCGGACGCCCACTCGCCATCCCCGACCTTCGCTTAGGATCGATCAGCGATCGCAAGTTGTCGAAGCCGTCCGCCGTCACAATTCCCGCCGCAACCAGCTCCCACAGCCCGGTTTCGACTTCCGCCTTTAGCTTCCCAGTACCTCGCACCAGATCCGCAAAAAACGACGCGCCACGCTCCCGCAGAAAATTCATCACTGTTCGCGCCGGTTCGCTCAATCCCTTCGGATCGTCCTCCGCCCGGTGCGGCACCATCCAATCGGCATCTTCGCGCACAAAGAATGTGATCGGCGCCACGCTGGTTGGAATCACCCTCCGCCGCCCATTCGCCGAATCTTCCAACGTCGCCGGATGCGGCGACAACCGTCCCCATCCCACCGCGCCGGTCAAACAAAGCTGGTCCAGCCATTTTGGATCGTAGCCCGCGATCCGCGACGCCAGAATATGCCGCTCCCATGCATTCGCCGGAATTTCGAACCCCTGCAGTTGCCGCAATACCTCGAGCGCCGCCCGTTCGCCTTGCAATTGTGAGCCGGGAGCCGCATGCTGCCAACGAAGCAACCATCGCATAAACTGGGCGGCGTTCACCGGCTGCACCTGCTTGCGCAGCGTCGCTACCGTCAGCCGATGGATCCTCGCCAGCAATCGCCGTTCGCACCATTCCATCTGCCCGCTCACCCCACCGGCAAACGTCCCGCGCAAAATCGCTCCGCTCGCCTCGATGCGCAACAACACCACGTCGATCTCATTGGCCGCCACGCCTAGCCATTCCGAAAGCTCGCCCGCCGTCACTGGCCCCAGGTGCATCATCCAACCCATCACCATCGCCAGCAACGCTTCATCTCGCGTCGGCTCTGCCGTTCCGCTGATCTCCGCAGCCTCCGGCGCATACATCGCCCCGGGAAACAGCAGCGAAAACTCTGGAACCCGTTCCGCCGCCACCCAATACTGCCGATCCCTAACACCAGCCACCGTGGCACGTCCATCCCGGAGCAGTTTCTCGAAATGCCCGCCCCACGCCGCCACCGAATCCGCCCATCCACGCTGAGCAAGTTCGCCGCTCACCGGTAAAGCCACCAGCGTATGCAGCACATCATGCAGCTCATCGTCATCGCGGATGTCCGGCCACGCCTCGCGCCTCACCTGCGCAATCGCCTCGGGATCGAGCTTCCCGACTTCTTCCAACACTGACTCTGGCAGCACCCGCCGCATCTCGACCGCCCGCGCTCGCCGTTCTTCGAGCGGCGCATCATCCAGATACGCGTATGGATTCGCATTCAAAATCTCATGCGAAAACTGCGAAGGCACCGGCGTATCCACCGCCACGCAGCGGATTGAACCGTCTTCAATCCCCCGTAGAACTCCCTTCAATCCATCCAGGTCCATCGCTTCGGTGAGTACATCCTTCATCACCTCGCCCACCAGCGGATGGTCCGGGATCTTCCGCTCGCCTTCGATATTTTCAAAACACGCCGCCGCCTCCGGAAACACCGACGCCAGCAAATCGTCCGACCGAATCCGCTGTATCTGCGGCGGAACTTTTTTTCCTCCCTGAAACCTCAATAGCGCCAGCGACCGGTTCGCATCCCACCGCCAGCGCGTGCCAAACACCGGAGCATCCAGAGCCGCCTGCTCCAGAACGGGCTGCACCGTATCGGCTGCCAGAAAATGAAATACGTCGGCCAGCGGGAAACTATGCTGCTCGGCCAGGGCAATGTTTACCCCGTTATCCGTCGCCGCCGCCTGCAGCTCAAAATTGAATCCCCGGCAGAAGCGCTTGCGTAGCGCCAATCCCCACGCCTTGTTGATCCTCCCGCCAAAGGGCGCATGGATCACCAACTGCATCCCGCCGCCTTCATCAAAAAATCGCTCCGCAACGATCGTCTGCTGCGTCGGCACCGTGCCCAGCACCGCTCGTCCTTCGATCACATACTCAACCGCCTGCTCGGCGCCGGAATCGTCGAGTCCACACTCTTCCTTCAGCCACGCCACCGTCTCCGCCACTTCCGGCCGCGCGCGCCACTCGCCCACGGGAGAAATTCCCTTCAGCCGGTCGCTGATCTCCTGCCGCAACTGCGCAATCTGCAGCGATAACTCCTGCGTCCGCGCCGGCGCTTCGCCCAGCCAGAACGGAATCCCCGGAGGCGCACCGTGCGCGTCTTCCACCAGCACGCGCCCGGTCTTCGATTCAACCCTCCGAATCCGCCATGACGTGTTGCCCAGCAGCATTACGTCACCCGCCAGGCTTTCCACCGCAAAATCTTCGTGGATCGTCCCCACCACGCTCCCCTGCGGCTCGGCTACCACGGTAAACAGCGCCGTCTCCGGAATCGCGCCGCCGCTGGTAATCGCCGCCAGTCGTGCCCCGCGCCGCGCCCGCAACTTTTTGTTCACTCGGTCATGATGCAGATACGCGCCATATCTTCCGCGCTGTGCCGCGATCCCCTCGGCCAGCATGTGCAGGATCGCCTCATAAGACTCCCGAGACAAATTCCTGTACGGATACGCTCGCCGCACCAGATCGAAGAGCGCATCTTCATCCCACTCTTCCGCTGCGCACGCCGCCACGATCTGCTGCGCCAGAATATCCAGCGGCGCTTCAGGAATCATGATCCGGTCCAGATCGCCCATCCGTATCGCCCGCACCAACGCCGCGCACTCCTGCAACTCGTCGCGCGTGGTTACAAACAATCTTCCCTTGGGAATCGCACCCCGCCAGTGTCCAGATCGCCCCACTCTCTGTAGCGCAACCGCTATGGCACGCGGTGAGCTGATCTGCACCACCAGGTCGACCGTGCCCACGTCGATCCCCAGTTCCAACGACGCCGTCGCGACCAGAACTTTAATCTTGCCTTCTTTAAGTTGTTTCTCCGCCGCCAGCCGCAGCTTGCGTGACAGGCTGCCGTGATGCGTGGCCACATTTTCCTCGCCCAGTTTCTCGCCCAGGTTGTGCGCCACCCGCTCCGAAAGCCGCCGCGTATTCACAAAGACCAGCGTCGACCGGTGCTGCTGAATCAACTCCACCAGCCGGTTGTAAATCTCCTCCCACATTTCGTTGCTGGCCACCGGCCCCAGCGCCGATCCCGGCACTTCAATCGCCAGATCCAGCTTCCGCGTGTGTCCCACATTCACAATTACCGGGTCCGGCCGGCCGTTGCCTGTCAGAAAATGCCCGATCTCTTCAATCGGCTTCTGGGTAGCCGAAAGCCCAATCCGCACCGGCACCCGCTCCGTCAGCGCCTCCAGCCTTTCGAGGGACAACGTCAAATGAGCCCCGCGCTTGTCATCGGCTACGGCATGAATTTCATCGACAATCACCGTCTCCACATCGCGCAATACTGCCCGGCTCTTTTCCGCGGTCAGCAGGATGTACAGCGATTCCGGAGTGGTCACCAGAATGTGCGGAGGCCGCTTCAGCATCGCCCGCCGTTCGGCCGGAAGCGTGTCTCCCGTGCGCACTGCGGTTCGTATCTCGGGCATCAGCAGCCCGCGTTCGCCCGCCATCTGCAGAATCTCACCCAGCGGACCTTCCAAATTTTTCTGAATATCGTTCCCTAAGGCCTTCAGCGGCGAAACGTATACAACCTCAGTCCGGTCCGCCAAATCCCCACTCAGCGCCTTCCGGACCAGCCGGTCGATGCACGCCAGAAATGCCGCCAGGGTCTTGCCCGACCCGGTCGGCGCCGAAATCAGCGTCGTCCGGCCAGCGAGAATGTGCGGCCATCCCTGCTCCTGTGGCTCTGTCGGCGTGCCAAACCGCCGCACAAACCACTCCCGAACCAGTGGATGCGCCCAGGCGAGCGAAGCTGCGGAGTCCGGGGACACGGGTTCTGCTAATAAAGAAGAACGAGGGAGAGACATGCAAATATTTTATCCCGTTTCCCAGCTTTCGCCAAACCTTCGCCTCACTCTCCGCAATGCGTCAAAGGAAGCGCCGCAGACCGTCACCCGGCCCGTTAACGATTTTGCATTCCTTTGACCTACGGCCTGTGGTAGTAGTGTGCCTTCCCCCGTACAGTTTTACCTTCGCTACAGCGTCGTCTAAATGCAGGACAACACTGTTTTTCGTGTCAGAACTGGGGCCCTCATGCTAAAACTGAAAACTCTCCTATTTGCCATAGTCGCGTACTCATTTTGCGTCCTGACTGCTGGCCACCTCCACGCCCAAAACGCTCGCGGCTCGCTGCGCGGAGTTGTTCAGGACCAGCGCAACGCTCGGATCGCCTCCGCCAGCCTCCAGTTTGAATCCGTCGGTTCGTCGGTGACTCGCCAAGCCACGTCCAACAGCCAGGGCGAGTTCCGAATCGACGATCTTCTCCCCGGTGAATACCACGTCACCGTTACCGCTCCCGGCTTCGCCAACGCCCAGGCCAATGTTTCGGTTGCCGTAAGCACGGTCCGCGACATGACCGTTACTATGCGGCCCAGCACCGTAAAAGAAACTGTCAATGTTGAAGCCCAACCTTCTTCGGTTGCCACCCAGCCCATCGACTTGGCCAGCGCCGTCCACCAGACCGTGGTCAATGAACACGATCTGCAGGAATTTCCCCTTGCAGCCCGCAGCTTCGCCAACATCGCCTACCTCACGCCCGGAACCGAACCGGTCGAACCCTCCGACCCCACCAAAGCCCGTATTACCGCCATCTCCACCGGCGGTAGCTCGGGTTTAAACAACGTCCTCACCGTCGACGGCGGCGACAACTCCGACGACTACATCGGCGGCTTTCTACAGAATTTCTCTCCCGACGCTTTGCAGGAATTCGCCTTCGCAACCTCCCAACAAGACGCCGATACCGGTGGCGCCACCGCCGGCTCCGTCGTCATCACCACGCGCCGTGGCACCAATGGGTGGCACGGGGACTTCGCCATTTACGATCGCCAGGCCGCTTTGAACGCTCGATTCCCCATCGAAAATCCCGCGCCCAATCCCAAGCAGCCATTCTCGCGGCAAAACTATATCGGCAACATCGGTGGACCCATCGTTAAAGATAAAGTCTGGTTCTTCGCGTCCCTCGAATACGTTCATGAGAACGCCAGCATCGCCTACAGCCCGGCCAGCACCACCCAATTCAACTCCCTCGCAGCTCTCGCCGCCGACGGACTCATCACCGGCATCCCTTCCATCGCCGTACCGCCCAACGTCCCCATCCCGTTTCGCGATCACCTCAGTTCCGTGCGCTTCGATTGGGCCCAATCTGCCAAATCGCAGTGGTTCATCCGCGCTTCGAACGATAACTACATCACCCACAATGCTCTGGTTCAGCAGGCCACGCTGCCATCCACCGGCCTGACCACGCACAACAATTATTGGAACGGCGTCATCAACAACACCTACGCCTTCAACTCGACTTGGTTGGGCACATTCGTCTTCGATGTCAGCACCCTCCATCTGACGCAAGAGCGCAACTCTAATCTTGGATTCGCTCTCGCCTTCCCGTTCAGCTCCACCTCGCAAACCATCTCCGGATTCGAAACTTACGGCGACAACCAGTTCGCTACGCCCATCACCGCTTTCCCGCAGGTGCGCACCCAGGAAAAATATCAGTGGCGCTACGACGTCACCCACTCCTCTGGCCGCCACTCCGAAAAATTCGGCGTCAACTTTATTCATGAGCCGGTACTGAGCGGCAAACTCGCCGATACCGCCGAGCAGCTCATCCTCTATCCCAACAATCCGCAGTACTATCAGCAGAACCCATCGCAGTTCTATTACGTTCCGCCCGCCGACCTGTGTACGCCTGAACCGACTTTGGCATCGGGAATTTCATGCACTAACACTCCCGCCGGCGACGGCAATTTCTCGCAAAACGTCCAACGCCTCGCCCTCTACGCCCAGGATTCCTGGCGCGCCACTCAGCATCTCACCGTCAATTACGGCGTGCGCTATCAGACTACCTTCGGTCTTTTCAACGCCAACGGAGTCAGCCAGGCTGCCAACCCCAGTTTCCCCCTGCTCTCCACCATCGGCCTTCCCGAGGAAGCTCCTCACGACTACCGCAAGCAGATCGCGCCCCGTCTCGGCATCGCCTACACGCCCGGCAACAACGCCAAAACCGTCATCCGCGCCGGCTTCGGCATGTTCTACAACGACCTCGCCCAGAACGGCTGGGTCACCGCATACACCGCCGTCAATGGCGGCGCCGATCCCGCACCCCCGGGAATCATCGCGCCCGGCTACAAAACTCCCTACGCCATTCACATCACCGGCGGAGTCCAGCACGCCTTCAACCAAAAATGGCTGATGAGCGCCGACTACACTCACGAAACCGGCATGCACGGCTATCGCGCTTATCCCTACGCCGATTTCAATCTCTACAAATCCGACAATCGTTCCGACTTCAACGCCATGATGTTGCACCTCCAGGGCAACATCAACAATCGCGTCAGCTTGATTGCCAACTACACGCTCTCCCGGGCCAAAACCTGGGGATGCGTTCTCGGAGAGCTTTTCGATTACGTCAACGGCGTCTGCAACGTGAATCAGCCCTTCGGTCCCGGTGATTACGGCCCGTCCGGCGAAGATGTCACCTCACGCTTCGTCCTCGCCGGCATCTATCACGTTCCCGGCGGCTTCGAGCTTTCAAACCTCTTCCAGGCAGAAAGTGCGCGCCCCTTCACGCTGACCAACCCAGACACCTCGCTGCGCATCAACATCAACGGAGTTCCCGAAACCCTCGATCAGTTCCGCGGCACGCCCTACATCCAATTCGATCTCCGCGTGAGCCGCCCCATTAAATTCAAGGAGCGCTTCACCGCCACGCCCTTTATCGAGTTCTTCAATCTGTTCAACCGCAACAACCCCGGCGCGAACTACGTAACCAACATCGCCGATATCAACGTTCCCTACAACGCCACCACCAACAACGCCACCGTAAATAATCTGAATCAGTTGCGCGTTCCCGGCGGCGCCCTCGGCGATTTCTTCGGCCCCGGAACCACCGTCGGCATTCCCTTCGCTGCTCAGATCGGCGGCCGTTTCACCTTCTAGGTCAACGGCCGCTCTGTGCCCTTTGCCTCTGCATTCTTACTTCTGGGTTCTGCCTTATTAAGCCGCCCAGTTCTTTCGCTCCACAATCGTCGGCGGCTCATACGTCACGCCTTGTGCCAACCGGCGCGCCTCCCATCGTGTCGTGTAGAGCAGAACCGGCCCGGCTAGATTCGAAGCTAGCCGGGACACCATCCCAAATTCCTTTTCCACCTCTCGCCGCAGTTCCCGGATCTGCCGGCTGACCTCCCGGTTGGTCCGCACAAATTCTCGCTCCATCGCCCACAGCGCTGCGTTATAAGCTGTTCCCAGCTTTTTCATCTCCCGATGGAAACGCTCCCGCACCCGCGCATCCGGATAATCTTTGTACCGCCGCCATCCTTCCAGCATGGTTCGGCAGATTCGGTACACGCTCGGCCCATTCCGCTCAAAATCACGCCAGAACGCCCAATCCAGAAAGCGCTTCGAATCCTCCCGCGAAATTCCCGGATGCTTAAAGTTGAACCTGTCCTGCCCGTGAATGTCAGCCCAGTCGATGCTCTCAAGCAAGCGCCCCTCCTGCTTGATCTGCTGATACAACGGCGTGTCCGGCACTGGCGTGTACAGCATGAATTGATGAAAGTCCGTGCCGTGGGAAATGGCATACTCAATCTCTTCCACCACATTGTCCCGCGTGTGATGCTCCAGGCCCACGATCGTCGACCCCAGCACGCGGATCCCGTGCGCCCGCAGCGCCCGCGTCAACTTCAGCGTGTCCGCACCCTGCAGCTTGGCATATTTCGATCGCGGCGACTCCAGCCCCATCCACAGCCACGAAACTCCCAGCTCCACCAGTTCCTGCATGGTGTATTTGCTGATTGCATTGGCCGACGCGAACACCGACAACGCCCAGCTTTTCTTCGCTTCCTTCATTCGCTCCAGCAGGCGCATCGCCCGCGGCCGGTGCAGCAGGAAATTCTCGTCCATCATGAAGAACGAATGCGATCCCAGTTCTCGCTCGATTCCGCTCATCACTTCGAACAGCTGGTCGCCGTTCTCAAAGAAGTTCACGAACTTCCCTTTACCGCCGAAGAACGCCGAGGTCGTACAGAAATTGCACCCCAACGGGCACCCGACGGAAGGTATGACCGTCGCCGCCGTAGACTCCGGTCCATCCGGAAGCCGCACCCCCATCATTCGCGTTCCTATCGCCGAAACAATCGCCGGATGGCGTATCGCCGCCGTCTCATCTTCGCCCAGATACCGCCGCATCCAAGCGATCCCTTCGCCTCTCACAATGTGGTCGGCGTCGATCATTTCATCGAGTGCTGGCAACGCCGCCACATGGCCGCCGATCACAATCGCCGAGCCTGGTGACAGTTTCCGCACCATACGGCACATCTCTCTCACCTTTCCCACGTTTACGATGATCGACGAAATCCCTACCACGTCATATCGTTCGCGCTCTAGTTCCTCCGCAAAGCGCTCTCGTGTAGGAAAGTCCAGCACCGTGCATGGCGCCGAAATATTCGCCTGGATCATCATGATTCCCCACGAGCGGTGAAACATGCGCAGCGAGAACGGTCCTTGCGCGCGTGTGACCTGGTTCTGATACAGCTCCATCGGGTTGATTGCCCGGCTGCCAAACTCATCATCCTGCGCATACGGACCAAACACCGAACTCAACAGCACGCGCGCACCACTGCCCTTGGGATGTTTTTCCATAAATGTTATGAAGGCTTCCTCCATCCTTAGCCTAGGAAGCCAAAGGCCGGCGGCGCTGTGATGCAGCGCACCAATTACAAAAGAATTACAAACAAATTCCAAAGCGGGGGCCAAATAAAGCGGGTGCGCCAAACCAATGCACTCTTCGCACCCTTTGCGCCTTCTTCGCGCCCTTTGCGCCTTCTTCGCACCCTTTGCGACTTCTTCGCGCCCTTTGCGACCTCTTCGCGCCCTTTGCGCCTTCTTCGCGCCCTTTGCGATTAAAGATTTTTCTCGCGCTTAACAGATGAACGCCGAAGTGGCAACGAAACCAACCCGCATCGTTTACTATCAAACCTGCCGTATCCGATAGCCCATGATCCGCAACCTCCAACTAACCACTCTTGTGCTGCTCGCCTCCCTCGCCTTCGCTCAAGACGCCGTCAATCCCGCGCTCCGTCCGCCCGCCGGCGCGCAAGTTGCGATCATCGCCTTTGAAGACCTCGAATGTCCCGACTGCCGCCGCGAACATCCCAAGCTCGAAGAAGCCGCGCGAACCAACAACGTCCCGCTCGTGCTTCACGATTTCCCGCTGCCCTTTCACGAATGGTCGTTTGAAGCCGCCGTCACTGCGCGTTACTTCGACGCGCGCTCGAAAGACCTCGGCAATCAGTACCGCGACTACATTTTTCAGAACCAGCCCGAAATCAACAAAGACAATCTCCGCTCTTACTCCGAAAAATTCGCCGCCCAGAACAAACTCGATCTCCCCGCAAACCCCGATCCCAACGGCAAATTCGCCGCTCAAGTCACCGCCGATCGCGATCTCGCCAACTCCATCGGTATCCGTAGAACCCCCACCATCTACGTAGTCAGCGACAAAATTCAGAAGCCCTTCATTGAAGTCATCGACCGCACCGAACTCAACCAATTAATCCAAGCCATGAAATCGGAATGACCAAAATCCGCGCGCTCCCACGCCCCTCTGTGGCTCTCTGTGGCTAAAGCTTTTTCCCAATCCGTGAATAAAGCCCGCAGACTAAAATAGCTACCGGAAAGGACTCCATGCGCTTCCTTCTCGCCCTCATCGCTCTCATCGGACTCACCGCCGCCTCGCTCGCCCTGCGCGAGCACTACCGTACCGACGTTTCGCCTTGCAGCATCAACGAACGCTGGGATTGCGGCATCGTCAACCACAGCCCCTTCGCCGTTGTCGCCGGCGGCATTCCCGTCGCCGTCATCGGCATGATCGGATACCTTTTCATGGCCGCGCTCGCCCTCACCCGCTCCTATCGACTCCTGCTCGCCGCTGCCATCGTCGGCCTCGCTTATTCGCTTTATCTGGCTCACATCGAAGCCAGCATTCTCGGCGTCTGGTGCGTGTACTGCGTGGCTTCGCTGGTCTGCGTCGCCTTGCTAACCTTGCTCGCGTTTGGGACAATAATTGTGTCGCGTCTGCGGGATGGCAGCGCTCGAAATTGATCCGAAAAATCTGCTTATGAAAAATTTCCTTTTTACCGCTCTCGCTGTCCTGGCATTCGCTTCCCTGGCTTTCGCCGAAGACCCCAACTCCGCCTTGCGCCCGCCCAAGGGATCGCAGCTGGCCATCGTCGTCTTCGAAGACCTGCAATGCCCCCGCTGCCGTGAAGACGCGCCGCTGGTCGCCCAAGCCGGAAAGACTTACAAGATCCCCGTCGTCCGCCACGACTTCCCGCTGCCCATGCACAACTGGTCATTCGACGCCGCCGTCATGGCGCATTATTTCGACAGCCAGTCAAAGGAACTTGGCGTCGAGTTCCGCGATTACATCTTTCAGAATCAGCCGCAGATTTTTCCCACTAACCTCCGTCAGTTCGCCGATAAGTTCGCCGCCGACCACAAAGTCACTCTCCCCTTCGTCGTCGATCCCCAGGGCAAATTCGCCGCTGAAGTCAACGCCGGCAAAGAACTGGGCAAGAGCCTCAACCTGCAGCACACCCCCACAATCTTCGTCGTGAGCAACAAGCCCGGCAAATCCTCCGAAGAGGTCACCGACCTTACCCAGCTCTACCACACCATCGACACCATGAAGAACTAGCCGTCCTGCTTGGCGTTTGAACCCGGTTACCACACCCCTTGACAATCATCCCATATTTCTGCAATCATCGAAATATGGCGACGCTCTTCGCAAAGAAACACTCCGAACGAATCCCCAAATACGCCGACATGTTCTCCGCCATGGGAGCCGAAGCCCGCCTGCGCATCATGCAGTTGCTCCTCGCCGCTCATCCTGAAGGACTCGTCGTCAGCGAAATCCAGGAGGAGTTGGACATTCCCAACTCAACCCTTTCCCATCACCTCGACAAATTAAAAGCCGAAGATCTTGTGAACGTGACCCGCGAGAGCACTTTCCTGCGCTACACCGCCAACACCGAAGCGCTTCAGGAAGTTCTTCAGTTCCTCTACGCCGAATGCTGCACCCGGAACAAAGCCTTGAAGCCCGAATCCATCCTGCGCTGCTGCAAATAAATCCATGACGCCAGACATTCAAACCAAACCGGAGATCAAAATGACCCCCGACATCAAAGACGCCGTCCGTGAAAAATACGGTCAAGCTGCCCTGCGCGTGAACCCAGGCGGCAGTTCCTGCTGCGGCGGCACCGCCGCCACCGGATGCTGCGACCCCATCACCTCCAACCTCTACAGCCCGTCCCAGGCCAGAGAAATTCCCGAGGACGCGCTGCTGGCCTCGCTCGGCTGCGGCAACCCCACGGCACTGGCAAAGTTGAACCCCGGCGAAACCGTGCTCGATCTTGGCTCCGGCGGAGGAATCGACGTTCTCCTGTCCGCCCGGCGCGTCGGGCCCACCGGCAAAGCCTACGGACTCGACATGACCGGCGAAATGCTCGCCCTCGCCAACGAAAACCGGCGCAAGTCAGGCATTCAGAATGCCGAATTTCTCAAAGGTGAAATCGAACACATCCCGCTGCCCGACGCCTCTGTCGATGTCATCATCTCCAACTGTGTCATCAACCTCTCCGCCGACAAAGATGCCGTCCTCCGGGAAGCCTTCCGCGTCTTGAAGCCCGGCGGGCGTTTCGCCGTATCCGACGTCGTCACCCGTGGCGAAGTTCTCCCTGAGATTCGCCAAAGCGTTCTGCTCTGGGTCGGCTGCGTCGCCGGTGCCATGGAAGAAAACGAATACCGCTCCAGGCTCGCATCCGCCGGATTTGAGCAGATCGAAGTTGAACCCACCCGCGTCTATCAAATGGAAGACGCTCGTGAATTCCTCGTCGATCGCAACATCGACGTCGACGCCATCGCGCCGCAAGTCGATGGCAAGTTCATGAGCGCGTTCATCCGTGCCGTCAAGCCCCAATGAGCTAGCAATGCGCCAGGATCGCTACAACGTCTTGTTTTTGTGTACCGGCAATTCCGCCCGTTCCATCATGGCGGAAGCCATCATGAACGCCAAGGGCAAGCCTCGATTCACCGCCTACAGCGCCGGTAGCCATCCTTCGGGAAAAGTGCGGACCGAAGCATTAAAGCAGCTCGAGATCGCGCGCATTCCTCCAGACGGCCTCCGCAGCAAAAACTGGAGCGAATTTTCGTCGCCCGATGCGCCGAAGCTCGACTTCGTCTTCACCGTCTGCGACAACGCCGCCAATGAAGTCTGCCCCCTATGGCCCGGACAACCCATGACCGCTCACTGGGGCGTGCCGGATCCCGCCGCTGCCAGCGGATCGCCCGAGCAAATCCAAAAGGCATTTCGCGACGCCTTCTTCATGCTCGACCGCCGCATCGCTCTTTTTCTCTCTCTGCCGCTCACCTCAATCGACAGCCTGAGCCTCAAGAACCGCCTGAACGAAATCGGCCATCAATGACCTTCTCACTCCCCGCTCGACTGGCGGCCGAATTCATCGGCACTGCTTTTCTGGTCGCCGCTGTCATCGGCTCCGGCATTATGGGTGAAACCCTGGCTGGCGGCAACATTGCCATCGCTCTCCTCGCCAATACCATCGCCACCGGCGCCGCGCTCGTCGCCCTGATCGCCACCTTCGCCCCCATCTCGGGAGCGCACTTCAACCCCGTCGTAACCCTCTCCGACGCAATCGCGGGAAAAATGTCCTGGCCCCACGCAACCGCATACGCCCTCGTTCAAACCGTCGCCGGAATCGCTGGCGTAATCCTCGCCCACCTCATGTTCAGTCTTCCCATCGTCTCTCTGTCGCTCCATTCCCGCAGCGGATTTGCAATTGTCCTGAGCGAATTCGTCGCCACCTTCGGCCTCGTCTGCGTCATCCTCGGATGCTCCCGCTCCCGGCCCCCGATCGTTCCCGTCGCCGTCGGCGCCTACATCATGGCTGCGTACTGGTTCACAGCTTCCACATCGTTTGCCAACCCCGCCGTCACGATTGCCCGTTCCCTCACCAACACCTTCTCCGGAATTCGACCCATCGACGTCCCCTGGTTCCTGGTCGCGCAACTCTGCGGCGGACTGGCCGCAACCTTTCTGTTCATCAAGCTTAATGCTGCGAACCATCTCAACTGAGTTGCGTCCCCCTGCATCGCTTAGTATCGTCTCGCGCTTGCCGGCTACACCCCCGTCGAACTTACATCACAATTCAATCACTTTTGACAGTATCCAGCCCCCCTGAACGTCCCTATTATGCCTTCTGGGGCGCTGCACTGTTGAGACCGCTAAGCTGTCTGCTTGGCTGGTGAACACTACGCGCAATTACAAAACTCATGAATCAGGGTCGCAATACAGCCGGGGCCGTAGCAGCCCAAATTCCGAACTCTTGGAGGGTAATTGTGAAAGTTAAACTCATGTTTGTTCTCCCGATCCTTACCGCGATCGTGGCACTGGTCGCCTGCTCCTCGACCAATACCAGCAAGAGCAGCCAGCCTGGGATCGAGCAAGCGGTCAGCGATGCCGTCGACGCTTACATCTACGGCTACCCCCTGGTCACCATGGACATGACGCGGAAGTCTCTCACCAACTACGCAACCGTCCAGGGAAGTCGTGGCCCCATGGGACAAGTCATCAAGCTGCGTACTTATCCCGCCGTCGACGACCACGCGGTTACAGCTCCCAATGCCGACACCCTTTATACGATCGTTTGGCTCGATGTCTCGAAAGAGCCCTGGGTCTTCAGCATTCCTGACATGGGTGACCGCTATTACCTCATGCCCATGCTCGACGGATGGACCGACGTCTTTCAGGTTCCCGGCAAGCGCACCACCGGCGGAAAACCTCAGCAGTATGCCATCACCGGCCCCGGTTGGTCTGGGACCCTGCCTGCCGGCGTGACCGAGTACAAATCCCCTACCGGCCTTGTCTGGATTCTCGGCCGCATCTACTGCACCGGTACGCCCGACGATTACGCAAAAGTCCACGCCTTGCAGGACAAGTTCTCTGTCGTCCCGCTCAGTTCCTATGGCAAGCCCTACACTCCGCTTCCCGGTGAAGTGGACAGCGCGCTCGACATGAAGACCGCAGTTCGCGATCAGGTCGATGCCCTGAGCCTCGACGACTATTTCAACTATCTGGCGCGCTTGATGAAGACCAACCCGCCTGCCGCTGCCGACGCACCCATGGTCG
>DASVWZ010000262.1:0-1767 GCA_036392935.1 Terriglobales bacterium
TGCAGTTTTTCTCGCAGAGGAACAAGGTTTTCTACTGCCTTATTGATGCCGTAGTCTCCTTTCACATCATTGCTGGCAGTTTCGAATCGCAGCACATCATGATCGCGTACATAATGTTTGGCAAAACCATTTTTGTAATAGCTCCTCATCACGGGGTTTCCCAGATGCAAATCTTCGATCTCGGTTTGGAGTTTGCCGGAGTACCGTTTGGTGATCCGCCGGCCGAAGATCACGGTAAGCTTGTCGGGTCGGCCGAGATTGCGATTGGCATCCAGGAGTCGATCGCTCAGTTGATCGAGCGCGGCGCGCTGGCGGAAGATCAGGTTGTCGCAATATTCCACTTGGGTGAAGAACAATTGATGCCAGCAACCGTGCTCACGCCGTTCTGAGCTGCGAAAGAAAGGAATCAGGCGGTTGATCCATTTGTGACCACACCGTCGGAGGTCCTTGGCGGTTAAGGAATCCGCCATCTCCTGGAGAGCCGCGGGATCGCTACAGTGACGGAAGGCGTTGCCATTTTGGGTAAAGCCAATACCGGATTGCTTCATCTTATGGGCCAGCCAGTGGTGCTGATTCAGGCAGATGCGGGTGGAGAACGGAAAGTACGGGCATACGCGAACGAACATCGGTCCCCATTCGGCATCCTGGATATAAAAGTTGTATTGCTTCACCCAGCGATACTTGGTTTCCAAATGCCACTTCTGCCCGGCACCGACGGCGGTCATAATGCCGGCGGGTTCGCGCGCCTTGATGATGACCACCACTTGGTCGGGTTGGGCGTTTTCAAAGTACGGGGTTACGAAGTCGTCGCGCCGACCTTTTGGGTCGTCCACGATCTCTACGCCCCATTTCTGCGCCCTCTCGTTGGCCCAGTTGTGATACTGGTTCGCCACCTCTCGCAAAACGTTGCGGCTCACCGGATAAATCTTGCGATACACCCAGAAAAAGCCCTGGGCTCGGGCTCCGTCCAGGAAGGACTGAATACAGCCATGCAATAGAAGACGGTCAAAGCAGCGGTAACGGAACCGGATGTTATGCTGATGGTGCTTGAAAAAGGCGTTCATGGCCAACCTCCAGTGTGGTGAGACACCTGAAGACTAACCCCGTGGACGCCTCTTGGATATGTCCTCCGATCGCTCTCCGGCGCGCAGTCTTCGTGATCTCAGAGTCTGGCAAAAGGCACATGATTCGTGCTGGCGGTTTACCGTTATAGCGAATCCTTTCCCGAACAGGAGAAGTATGGGCTGGCGCACCAACTGCGTCGTGCGGCCGTTTCCATTCCTGGCGAGGGATTCGGCAAGCGTACTCAGGCCGAGAAAGCTCGCTTCCTAAACATCGCGGAGGGTCCGTCGAGGAGTGTCGGTATTATCTGATTCTGTCCCAAGACTTGGGCTACGGCCAGAACGAGTCGCTGACGAGCACCTTGGAAGAAACCAGCAAGCTACTCAACGCGTATACGCGGGCGATCTTGGCTTCTGGCTCCTAACCTCTGGCTTCTATATCCTGAAAGGATATCAAGGGCGAAGCCCTTGGCTAGTTAGACCTTTCATGGGAAAGCGTCACCGCGCAAGAGCGAGCAGAAGCCTTAGAGTCCGCTTACGTGTCCGTCTCACCGGAGGGGGGCGACCTACTCTACAGGTCGAGACCGACTCGTACTTCGAGACCGACTACGCCGGCTTGACCAACTATTTCAAATCCATTCGCGCGGCATTCGATGATCGCTCAATTCGACGGGGCATAATCATGGTACTTTCTCGCTGTTAGATT
>DASVWZ010000263.1:0-16991 GCA_036392935.1 Terriglobales bacterium
GTGTAGGACTCGGCGCCGTTCTGGGAGTTGAAGAAGAGTTCGTCGAGAGTGTCACCGTACAGGTCGTTGCGACCGTCGATGGCGACGGGATAATCGGGCATGTACCACATGAGAAATCCGCCCCAATTGAGATTGTTGTAGAGCGGGCCGGGCGCGGGGTTGCGACGCAGGAAGTTGATGGCGTTTACCGGGTAGTGGTTGCTGATGGTGCGGTCGAGATCGCGCTGAGTGAATCCGACGCTGCCGGCTGCGATTGCCAGCAGGACAGCGACTGCGGCGGCAACGCCGGCGAGTTCGGGCCAGGATTGGGAGGGTTGCGATTCTTCGGCTTTGTGCGTTTGCGCGAAATACGCATCGGCAGCGCAGGCGGCGGCGGGAAGGACGATGAACCAGGCATCCCGCATGGTGCGGAAGGCGACGACGCTGCCGATGGTTAGCAGTGACAGCTTGAAGAGGTCCAACTTTTTCTGCCAGCCGACCGCGTAGAAACCGGCGCCGGCGATCAGAAGTTCCATGTAGTGGCTATAGCCGCGGAAACTCAGCGGCTGCAGCTCGATGATCACGTTGTAGCTGAACTTCGCCTTGGAGTATTCGAAGACCACTACATAAGGATGGTAGAAATTGGGACCGATGAGCGTGGCGGCGAAGCAGGCGGTGAAGATGGCGATGAGAGTGCCGAGCGGAAGTGACGGCGGCTTGAGGAATTGGGGCTCAATGTCGAGGGCGTTGGCAATTCTTTGGATGGCGTTGACGCCGACGAAGAGGCCGAGGAGGAATAATCCGTAGATGAACTGGATGTGGATGTTGGCCCAGAGAAAAAAGACCAGCGGAAGCCAGTAGAGGTGTTGCACGCGGCCGGAACGGTTGGCATCGAGGATCCAGGTGAGAGTGATTGTGAAGAGGATCATCGAAAAGAAGAACGGGCGCGGGGTGCCGTTAAAAAGAAACGAGCAGTAAACGGCGATTGCGCCGATGCAGGCGAACCAGAAGTTGGCGGAGAGACGGAGCATCATCCAGTAAATGGCGCAGGCGAGGGCCAGCGTCAACAGCGTGCCGAAAACACCGAGACCGATGAGGCCGAACCACGCGTAGAAGCGTGAGAGTATGACTTCGTATCCCCAGCTGTAGGCGACCCAGGGAAGATTGGCGGCGGTGCGGGAGAGAATGCCGGTGTGCGGGAGGGCGAAGTGGGAGATGATCCAGTCGCCGACTTTAAGGTGCCACCAGATGTCGGAGTCGAGGACAAAATACTTGAGCTGCATCGCCATGACGCCGACGGTGGTGAACATGGCGGTGAGCGCGGCCAGTTGCAGCGGCCGTAACCGCGAGAGGGAGCGCAGATCTTGGAAAGCGCTCAAACGGTTGGGCCCTCGGTTGAAGAATTTGCTGAGTCGAGCATTGGCGTTTGGTGCGGATTATACGCGGCGCCTACCGGCTCAGGCATGCGCGGGGCGAAGTGGGACACGATCGACCTGCGGAGCGGATTCTTCACCGGCTTCACCGGCCTCGTGATATTCGGCATCCTGGTTAACAGCCCAAACGTCGTAGCGGCGCTCGCCAGTGATGATGTTTTTCGCGGCGAGCAGGGCGGTCATCATAGCGTGGTCCTGATTGTTGTACTTGTGCATGCCATTGCGGCCGACCAGATGCAGCGTGGGGCAATGCAAATCGAGGGCTTCGCGGATGGTTTGCACGTGGCGTTGGTAGGCGTCGTCATAGACCGGATAAGCTTTTGGCTGGCGGATGACGACTCCATCGACGACGTCGTCGCTTGAGGCAAGGTTGATCTGCTGAATTTCTTTTCTGGCCAGTTCGATCAGAGCTTTGTCGGATGAAGCCCACAGTCCGTCGCCTTCGAAGCAGAAGTATTCCAGGCCGTAGGATGACATTTTCGGATCGGGCACCATCTCCGGCGACCAGGATTTGTAGTTCTGCACGCGGCCGACCAGAACCTTGGGATCGTGAATGTAGATCCAGTTGTCGGAGAAACGGTTGCGATCGCGGACGATGAGGCCGACGGTCAGAAAATCGCGGTATCGGAGGGACTGAGCAGCGTGTGCGGCGGATTCGGGGAGCATCGGCCCCAGTTGCGAAACCAGCTCGCGGATTGGCATGGAGGAAATCAGGTGTTCGGCGCGGTATTCTTCGGTGTGTCCGCCGGCATCGCGAGCGGTGATGACCCAGATCTTGTTGACTTCGTCGAAGCGGCAGGCAGTGACTTTGCGGCCCAGCAGAACGGCTCCGCCCATCTTGCGGATTTTCTCGGCGCAGCGCTCCCACATCATGCCGGGGCCGAGGCGTGGATAACGGAAAGTATCGATGAGCGTCTTGACGACACTCTTGCGGTCTTTCGGTCTGCGATTGCTGAAGAGCGCGTGCTTAATGGCCGAGGCCAGTGAGAGTCCTTTAATGCGCTGTGCAGCCCAGTCGGCAGAAATTTCCTGGCAGGTCATGCCCCAGACTTTTTCCGTATAGGTTTTGAAGAAAATACGGAAGAGACGCTTGCCGAACTGGTTGACGACCCAGTCTTCAAAAGTTTTCGGATTGCGCACCGGTTTGAGGTGGGCGACGATGAACGATAGCACGCAGCGGACGGACTGCATTACGCCGAGCTTGGAGAGCGCTTCGAACGGCTTCAGAGGATAAGTGTAAAACTCGCCGTTGTAGTAAATGCGGGAAGAGCGTGGGCGATGGAGCATGTCATCGCCGGCGATCTCGGTCCAGAGGTCTTCGACTTCGCGCGACTTGGAAAAGAAACGGTGACCGCCGATATCGAAACGGTAGCCTTTGTAATTTACGGTGCGAGAAATGCCGCCACAGTAAATGGGGTCGCTTTCGAGGACGACAACCGGAGCTTTGTGCTTGGAAAGCTCGTAGGCTGCGGTCAATCCGGCCGGCCCCGCTCCCACCACCACCGCTTTGAAGGTTTGCCGTTCCATGGTCGTAACGCGAATCGCCAAGCTCTCCCTTAATCGAGAAGGCAATCGCCGTGCCAGAACCGCAGAAGGCTAAGTAGCTGGTTTGCATGGGTTTGAAGGCGGAGTTCTCGTGGATCGTTGACAGGCAAAGGGTTAAATCACGCGCCGGGTGGGGGGAAATGCTCGTCGGTCGCGTTGAAATGGTGGGTAACGGGTCTGCAACCTATTGAAGATAAAGCGTGGTTGCGACGGCGCGTGGGGAACCGGTTTGGCAGTCCCAATGCATCGTGTGCAACGAGGGCGTGCGCCCACGCCCGGGGTCCTTCGCCGCAAGGGGTGCGGAGGGGCGTTCGATTTTCTCAGGCAAAGGTGATCCGCTTTCGAGCTGGACCAACGGAGGCCTGGAACCGACAGGGCTGGAGAAAAAATCTGATTCTGCGATTAGGCCCGCAGCGTGAGATCTGGAACCCAGCCCTGCATCGTGGAGAAAGTTCTGGCGATTGAGGAGATATGGCGAGCGCAGCGATTGAAGCGGAAGAGAAAGTGGCGGTAAGGATGGCGGCGCAACCGTCGCGAGGCTGGCGGTTTTGGGCACCGAGAATCGCCGTGATCGCGATTACGCCAGTGCTCCTGCTGGGATTGCTGGAGGGTGCGCTGCGGCTGGCGGGAGTTGGATTTCCAACCGATGTAACTGTGCCGTGCGCATTGCACGGCAAGCCGGCATCTTGTTACAACCTATTTTTCCCTGCGCCGTTTTTCCCGCCGGGGATGATCAAGACGCCGCAGGCGTATGCGATCCCGGTGGCGAAGCCACAGGGGACGTTCAGGATTGTTGTGCTGGGCGAGTCGGCGGCCATGGGCGATCCCGATCCAGCTTATGGATTTAGCCGCTATCTGGAGGTCATGCTACGCCAGCGCTTCCCGTCGATGAACTTTGAGGTGATCAATACTGGTGCGGTTGCCATCAATTCGCATGTGTCACTGCTGATCGCCAAAGGATTGGCGGAGAAGCAACCGGACCTGTTCATCATTTATTCGGGCAACAATGAAGTGGTGGGGCCGTACGGGCCAGGGACGGCGCTGACGTCATCGGCGATAAGCCTGCCGATTATCCGTGCCAACGTTTTCGTGCGCTCGACGCGAATCGGCCAGTTGCTGACAAAGTTGGGCACGCAGAAACGCGAGTGGGGCGGGATGGAGATGTTTCTCGGCAAGCAAGTGCCAGCCAGTTCGCCGCTGATGGCGGCGACTTATTCCAACTATGCCGCGAACCTGCGTGACACGGTGGAGGCGGCGCGCGGATCGGGCGCGCGGGTGCTGATCAGTACAGTTGCAACGAATCTAAAAGACTGTGCACCGTTCGCATCGATGCATCGCGAGGGATTGAGTGGGGATGAGCTTCGATCCTGGGCCGCGATGTTTGCGCAAGGCAAGAATCTTGACAGCGCGAATTCGTATCCGGAGGCGCTGCAGGCATATTCGGCAGCCGAGAAAATCGACGATCAATATGCAGAGCTTGAATTCCGCCTTGCGCGTGTGCTTTGGAGCCAGGGCGATTATGCGGGGGCGAAAGAGCATTATCTTCGAGCTCGCGACCTGGATACGCTGCGATTTCGCGCCGATAGCAAGATCAACGAGATCAACCGTTCGGTTGCAGCTTCTTCCGGCGCCGAACTGGTGGATGCGGAAGATGTTTTGGCGAAGCAGAGCCCGAACGGAATCATCGGCAGCGACTTTGTGTATGAGCATGTGCACCTCACGCCGGAGGGAAATTATCTGCTGGCGCAGGCGATGTTTATGAGTATTGGCGGCAAGCTGGCGGCCAGCGCGGGACAGACGCTGCAGGAATCCGATGTTCTTAGCGAGCGAGACTGCGAGCGGTTGCTGGCGCTGACGAGTCATGACCGGACACGCATCGCAAACGAGATGCTGGAGCGCTTGCAGAAAGCTCCATTCACGAATCAGATCAATCATTCGGAGCAAATGCTGCGGCTGGCGTTTGAAGCGAGTGGACCGGATGAAAACCCCGATGCTACGGTGGCGGGATATCAGTACGCACTTCGGCAGAAACCCGATGATCGAATTCTGCATTACAACTTCGGATTGTTTTTGTTCAACTATGATCGCGGCGCAGGCGCCGAAGAACTGCGGCTGGCCCGGCCGTGGGATGATTTTCCGGTCTTCGCGCCGGATGGAACTCCGATTGGCTAGATGATCAGCACCCTCAGATCGCCACAATTGCCCCGGACAGATGGAATCGAGCATGACGGATCGGTGCGAATTCAGGTTATTCGTAACGAATCAAAGCCAACTTTTCTTGTAACTGGCCAGCGCATGCGGATTGCGCTGATGGTGGCGGTTTCCGCGATCGTATACGCGAATTCTCTTTTCAATCAATTTACTTTTGACGATGACGTTTACATCGTTCGCAATCCGGTTGTAACCAATCTTTCGGTCAAAGGGCTCTTCGAGCCGGCCAAGGCGAATACCACGCACCGATTTTTTCGACCGATGACATTTGCTTCATACCAGCTGAATTGGGCGCTCGGCGGTGTTCGGCCATTTGGATATCATCTGGTGAATCTGCTGCTTCACACGGCGGTCACGCTGTTGCTGTTTCTGGTCTTGAAGACGCTGCTGGAAAAGATTTCGCAGGGAGCGACGATTGCGTGGGTGACTGCGTTGCTGTTTGCCGTGCACCCGATTCACACCGAGGCCGTAGCTTCGATAGTGGGGAGATCCGAGCTACTGGCTGCTGGGTTCCTGCTGGCGGCATGGCTGTTGCATCTGCGGGACTGGCCGGTGGGCTCGTTGGCTTGCTTTGCATTGGCCTTGCTGTCGAAGGAATCGGCAATAGTGTTTGTGCCCTTGGCACTGGCGGGAGATTATGCGCGAGGAAAGTTGAAGCCGTTGCTTCGCTATGTCGTGATTGCCGGTGTGGCAGCAGTCTATGTGGCCAGCCTATGGAAGGCCCAAGGCTTCGCCGAAAAGACGTTGTTTCTCAATAATCCATTGGCAACGTTGCCGCCCGACTTGCGCGTTCTGAATGCTCTGCGCATAGCGTGGAGGTATCTAGCGCTGCTGGTTTATCCGGCGACGCTGTCGTGCGACTACTCGTATAACTCAATTCAGCTTTACGCAACCTGGCGGCATCTCGCGCCGGCATTGATTGCGTCGACAGTGGTGTTTGCAATTTGGATCTGGGCGTTCTGGGCGAAACGAATGGCGTGGTTTCTGGCGGGAGCCATTTACTTTGCGGGCTGGGCGGTAACCGCAAATGTTTTGTTCCCGACCGGGACCATCATGGGAGAACGGCTGGCTTACCTTCCTTCGGCTGGGTTCTGTTTGTTGGCGGTGCTGCTATGGTCGCAACTCGAAAGACAGCGAGCAAAGCTGGCATGGGCATTGCTGTTCTTGGCTGTGGCTGCGTTGAGCGTTCGGACGGTCATCCGCACTCGCGACTGGCGCGATAACTTCACGCTTTTTTCGGCGGGCGTGCGAGCGGTTCCTGACAACGCGAAGTTGCTCGATGGTCTGGGAGGCGAATACATCATGCGCGGGCGGCGGGATTTGGCCTCACCCTACCTTGATGCGGCATTTCGCATTTACCCCCATGTTCCGGAAGCGAACGAGCAGGATTTTCGGATCGTATATCTGGCAATGGATTCGACGAAGGCTGGGGAGACCAACGACGCGCTGGAGTTCCTCAATGTCGAAATCCGGCGGTCGCCGCAGTTCTCGCCGGCTTGGTCAGCGCGCGGGGTGGTTCACTACAATATGCGCGACTCATTGGCTGCACGCCGCGATGCGCAGAATGCACTGCGCCTCGACCCAGGGAATCTGCAGGCGGAATATTTACTGAATGCGCTGGCAGCCGGCAACTAGTCGCGCAGGCATGTCTAAAATCCCCGGTACATGAATTGCGCGGTGTCGGCCCCGCGGGTCAGGGTCACGATCAGCACAAAAAGCAAAGCCAGCGCATAGAGCGGCGGAAGCCAGAACCAGCGCCAGCGTGCCAGCAGGGCCATCGCCCCGTGCGGCAGTTGGTCGTGCGCCTGTAATGCGCGATCAAGTGAGTCGGTCACCATCAGCGTCACCGCATAACCAGCGGCGAGGATTGCCACGAGCGCGTAGAGACTTCCACTGAGGAAGTGCGAAGTGTAAGTGCCCGGAGAAAATACGGCGACGATCATCTGGCCGGCGGTTGCCGATGAATTTGCGCGGAAGAAAATCCATCCCAGACTGATGAGACCGAGAGTCACCACCCACGAAACCGCAGTCCAAAGGCGCGCCGTTGGCTGCCAGTTGAAGCGGCGTTCGATCCGCTGCACCTGGCGGTGCATGACGAGCAGAACCCCGTGATAAGAACCCCACAGCACGAACAACAGCGTAGCTTTGTGCCACAGCCCGAACAAGACCATTGAGATGACCAGCACCAGATTGCGCCACCACACTTCACGGCGCAGCAATGCCAATGGGAGGAAAACGTAATCGCGAATCCAGAACGAGAGCGACATGTGCCAGCGCGTCCAGAAAATCGATGGCGTGGACGATTGATACGGCCGATCGAAATTCTCTGGGATAGTGAATCCCATAGCTTGGGCTGCGCCGATGGCAATGTGCGAATAGCCGGCAAAGTCGAAGAAAAGCTGCAGGCCGAATCCGAAAGCAAGACACCAGACGTCGGCACCGCTCCAGCGAGTGAGGCGATCAAATCCGCGATTAACACCGTCGCCGGCGAGAATTCCCTGGCCGAGCAATTTCGCCAACTGCATCATCAGAATGCCGGTCGCGATGCGGGTAAAACCGCGTCCAATATCGCACCACGGCGTGGTTTGCTCCGAGCGGAATTGCGGCAGCATCTCCGGCATGCGACAGATGGGGCCGGAAATCGCCACTGGAAAGAACGCCATATAAGCTGCGAATTCAAGAATGGTCGGGTCGAGTTCTTCGCCTTTATAGAGATCGAAGAGATAGCTCATCGCCTGGAAGGTCCAAAAGGAAATGCCGAGCGGAAGTGCGATATGGTCGAATGGCTGGAGCGCAGAGAACGGCAGGGTCGCGGCGATTTCCGGAAGATACTTGAAACTGGCCAGCAGCGTGAGGTTCAGCAGAATGCCAACAAAAAGAACCCGGCTGGTTTGTTTTCGCCGAAGCCAATTACCCAGCAGAAAATTCATGACTGTGGAAGCAAGGAGCACGACCGCGAACCACAGTCCCCAGGTGAGGTAAAGAGCGTAGCTGCCAACAAGAAGAACAGCCTGGCGCGGCGTGCGCGAGCGGCTTCTGGCAAAGAGCAGAATGCTCAGCAAAAAGACGCCGATGTAAAGAGCCCATCGCAGCATTGACCGTTAATGTTATCGAAAGGGCGGAGGGATGCAAAGGGCGCACATCACATCGCGACCGCCTTTCAGCCGCTACAATACCCACCATCGTGAGCCAGTTTCAGAATCTCGTTGCCGCGCTCGAAGCCGCTCCGGCGGATCGGCCTTTCGTCAGGTTTTGGATCGATGAAGATGAGCAGGAGACGGTGACGTTTGGGGAATTTTTCTCACGGGCGCGCGGCCAAGCAGCAATGTTGCGTGGCGAAGGCGTGACGGCCGGGGACCGAGTGGTCATCATCATGCCGCAAGGGATCCCGGCGATGACTGCCTTCGTCGGCGCCATGATGCAGGACGCTGTTCCCGCGTTTCTCGCGTATCCCAATTTCAAGGTTGAGGCAGGCAAATACAGTTCCGGCCTAAAGGGTGTGACCACAAACCTGAATGCGAAAGCGGTGCTGATTGATCAAGCCTTCCCCGATGAAATGCTCGGCCACATTTCTTTGGCCGGAGACGCAAAACTGATTCGTGCTGGGGCGGCGGTGGCTGGCGACTTTTCCGCTGCGTCAATTCCCACTGACAGCCTCGCCTTCATGCAGCATTCGGCGGGCACAACCGGGTTGCAAAAAGGAGTTGCACTGACGCACGCCGCGGTGTTGCGGCAGATTGCATATTTGTCGGCGGCGCTCAAAATCGATGGCGCGAAGGACCGCATTTACAGTTGGCTTCCTCTTTATCACGACATGGGGTTGATCGCGTGTTTCATGCTCCCCATGGTTTGCCATGTCCCGGTGGTGATGCAGTCCCCACTCGATTGGGTCATGCAGCCGGAGGCAATGTTGCAAATCATCAGCGACCACAAATGCACGCTGGCGTGGTTGCCGAACTTTGCGTTTCAGTTCGCGCCGCGCCGGGTGCCGCAAAAGCGCTGGGCTCAATACGACCTATCGTCGGTGCGTGCTTTGATCAATTGCTCGGAGCCGGTGCGGGCAAGCAGCATGGAGGAATTTCGCAAGGCATTCACTGCGATCGGATTGAAGCCCCACGCGCTGCAGTCGTCGTATGCAATGGCGGAAAATGTTTTTGCGGTAACGCAGTCAGAGGTCGAGCGGAAGTCCGGTCCAGCGTGCGTCTGGGCGGATGGGCAGCACTTTCGCGCGCGGCACAAGATCGTCGAAATCGCGCCGGAGAGCCCAGGTGCAATCTGTTTTATGTCATCGGGTAGATTGCTGCCGAATCATCAGGTGCAGGTGATCTCCGATTCCGGTGCGATTCTCGGAGATGGCCACGTCGGCGAAATCCTGATCAAGAGCGATTGCCTGTTCGATGGGTACTACAACCGCCCTGACCTCACCGCGGAGGCGCTGGTTGATGGCTGGTATCACACGGGCGATCTCGGGTTTTGTCTCCGCGACGAATTGTATGTGGTTGGCAGAAAAAAAGACTTGCTCATCATTGGTGGGGAAAATATTTATCCGCAGGACATCGAGGAAATTGTCGGCAACCATCCGGCGATTCATGACGGACGCGCCATCGCTATGGGAGCTTACAACGCCGACTTGGGCACGGAAGAAATTATTGTGGTGGCGGAAGTGGCGCGCGAAGAAAGTTTGGCAAACTCAATCGAGATCGACCGGGAAATTCGCAACCAGGTTGTCGCCGGGATGGGCATTGCAGTGAAAACAATCTTGCTGAAACCACCAAAATGGATCGTGAAGAGCACCGCGGGCAAACCGGCACGATCGTCTACGCGGGAAAAATTACTGAAGGAACATCCGGAACTCAACATCGAAGCTTAGGAGACGTTCGAGATGACCGCAGAATCGCAGCAGATGATCGCACACATCGTTGAACTCATTCGTAAGCCGAATGTAAGAATTGATGAAAACACCGCGCTGGTGTCATCCGGGCTGATCGACTCCATGGCTCTCGTCGATCTGCTGCAGAAGCTCGAGGACATTACGAATATGCGCATTCCTGCCGGCAAAGTGCAGCCGAAGGATATGGACACGGTCGCCAAAATGTTCGCCACGGCTCAGCGCGTGGGCAAGCCGAGAAAGTGACGAGCACCTTCTATGCGTCTCTCGCCTAGCTTCTAATCGCGTGAGCGTTGGGTCGTGGGATCGACGGAAGGTGTGGGTTCGTCCAACATATGCTCCATATGCTTCTGCATGAGCTCCCACTGGGAGCGCAGAACCATTTCTTTTATCGCAAACTTGCTTTCGTGTTTTTCATCGTCGAGCCGAACGGCCAGCTCACTGTTGTGGAGGCGAAACTCGATGACGTCCGCCAGGGGAATGATCTGGGCGGAAGACCGGCCTAAGATGACGAAGACCACCTTGTCAGAAACCAAAGTGTATTCGGGGCAATTTCCCTCGTCCGGTGCGCTCTGCGGGCCGGACATTGCGAACATAAAACTGTGCTGCACGGGCCCACACGCGCCCATGCGCATGCGCACCACGGTTCCATGTTGATACACGCCGAAGCTTTCCACGCCAAAAGCTCTAACGGTGCAGGCGACGACAAACAGCAACAAAGCACGTTTCATGAGTCTCCTTATTGAACGCTGGATTCGCAGTCATAACTGCTGCGGCTGTGAAAACGAAGGTTGAGATCGTGTTTGGGGAGAATGCGAAGCGAATGAAGTCCGGTTGCGTGACTGGGAAGAGAATAAGTCACAACATAGGAAGAACGCAGGTCTTCGAGAGCTGCTTCGAGCGCGTGAACGCTGCCGTCGCGGGGTGGGAAATACCGCCCACCGCTGGCATCAGCCAACTGTTGCAGGTAAGCGCTGGCAGAGGCGCCGTCGGTCGGGGGATTGAGATCGATGGCGTAGAGAATCGCTCCGCTGGCAATTATGGCTTCGAGCGCATCCCGCGAGGAGTGGCGGCTGATGGTATCGTTGCCGTCGGAAAAGAGAATCAACACGGGACGAACTCCTGGAATTCGACGTTGTTGAATCAAGTTTGCGCCGTCCACCAGCGCGTCATAAAGTGGTGTGGCGCCGCCAGGTTTCATACCGACAAGTTTCCGCCCGGCTGAAGTGCGGCAATCATAGGCGCAAACCAACGCCGGTTGTGATCCGCCAAATGAGATAACGGAAAAGTTGTCAACGGTGGCGCGCTGGTTCGGCAAGACCGACTGCAGAGAAGCGTTGATCGTGGAGGGAAAGCGTGCAGCTACCGATTCGCTGGTGTCGATGAGCGCGACCACATCCAGCTTGGTCTCGTCCGATTTCATCAGGCTGCGAAAATCGCGCACCACTATGCCGCTGTCGACCACGGCAAAGTCTTCGCGGGTAATCTTTTCGACCGGGCGGTTTCTCGCGTCGGTCGCAAAGAATGTGATGCGTACCTCAGAGATGTTCCTGCGATAGGTTGCCACCGCTGGAGCGTCTATCGCGTCTTCAGCGGCAAAACCAGTGGTCCCTAAGAGAAGAAAAGCCGTGAAAACCGGTCTCGCAAAAAGGGACAGCATGGCCGCTGTGGGAGACAACGGCATGCCGGGTGGTTGACTCCAGCACTCAAAGGTAGATTGACGTTACGAACGTTATGCCGTGTGTCATTGCACGGTCAGCGATGCAGTAGTAATGGTTACTGCATTGGGTTGCGCCGCAGAGGTTCCCTGCACCTGAATCGAATACTTTCCGGCCTCAGGGTTGGGAGGATTCGTCCCGCCACCACTGCCACTGCCGCTTCCGCTGCCGCCGCCACATCCGTTGAGGGCGATCAACAGCAAAACGAATAAAACGACGAACGGCCAGCGATTGCGCTGTCTGCGCGGCTTTCCAGCCATCAACAGAAGTCCCGCCAGCGGCATCATCGCAAAATAGAGTTGCGGTGCGAGCGCCGGTTTTAGCTGCGATGAAGTCGCCGCCGGCACAGTCACTGTGAGCTTGAACGGCACTGCAACGGCGGCCGGCGTAATCGTTTTCGGCGAGAACGTGCAGGTTGCTCCGGGGGGAAGCGTGCTCTGCGAGCATGCCAGCGTGATCGGCTGCCGGGGGCTGCCGGTGTTGGCATTCAGAGAGATCGAATACGTCGCGCTTGCGCCCGCTGAAATCGTCTGCGCCGGCGGCTCTGTAGCCGATGGCACGGTCACAATCGTCACTGGGTAGGAGCCGGAAAAGGACGAGTTTTCCTGAGACACAGCCGTGACAAGAATCAACGAGGCGACGGGCGTTGTTCCCGGTCCGCTATATACTCCCGCGCTGGAGATCGTTCCGTAGGTACCGTTTCCGCCAGCGACCCCGTTGACCTGCCAGTTGACGCCGGAGTTGACCAGATTGCTGACCTTTGCGTTGAAGGTTTGCGGGGTGCTGGTGTAAACCTCGGTGACGCCTGCCGGGCTTGAGGTGACGCCGACGTTCGGGGCGCCGCTCTTGACTAAGTTTGTTGGCGCCGTTCCGTGAGTGAAACCGTTGGCGTTGGCCACCGCGCGCACGCTGACCGCCGAACTGGGCACCGTGGCCGGTGCCTGATAAAGCCCGGAGGACGAAATCGCTCCGACTCTCGAATTCCCGCCGCTGACGCCATTTACCTGCCAAGTGACGTTGGGATTCTTCGCGCCTTTTACATTGGCCGCAAATTGCTGCGTGCCGTTTACAATTACGTCGGCCGAAGGCGGTTCGATTTCGACATCAAAATCTACCGCCAGTTCTCGGATGCGGGAGTTATCGGTATCGGCAACGAACACGTTGCCAGTTGCGTCTTCCATGACTCCATGAGGGCTGGCGAGTTCGGCGCTAGTAGCCACGCCTCCGTCGCCGGTGAAGCCGGTTGTCCCGTTGCCGGCGATGGTCTGAATGATATCGGTTACCGCGACCACTTCACGGATAGCAGCATTGTCGGAATCGGCTATAAAAAGGTTGCCGAGCGAATCGACAAATATGCCACTGGGGGTATTGAGCTGCGCGCTGGTGGGGACGCCGTTGTCACCGGAGTATCCGCGTTGTCCGAGCGTGCCGGCGACGGTTTGAATAACGCCAGTTGTACCACCCACTTCTCGGATTGCGTTGTTAAATGTGTCGGCGATGTAGACGTCGCCTGCAGCGTCGAGCGAAATTGCGGTGGGGAAATTAAGTTCCGCACTGGTTGCTGGGCCTGTGTCTCCGCAACCCGCGCTTGGGTCTGCACACGCGGTTCCGTTGCCGGCGACGGTTGCAATGTACCCAGGCTGGATCGTGACTCCGGCAATGGTGACAGCTGCTGCGCCGGTATTGACAACGCGAACCGCCGAGTTGCCGGTATCGGCTATATATACGTTTCCCGATCCATCGAGTGCAACGCCGTAAGGGCCGCTAAGTTCGGCAGCAGTGGCCGGGCCGGCATCGCCGCTGTACCCCGAGGTGGCATTGCCTGCGATCGTCTGGATATCGCCGGTTGCGGCGACAATTTCTCTGATCACAGAATCCTGCGTGTCCGCAATAAAGACATCGCCCGATGCGTCGACGTACACGCCGCCGGGAAAGTTAAGATTGGCAGCGGTGGCAAGGCCACCGTCGCCGCAAGAGACAAAGCTCATGGGGTTGCAGGCGATGCCGTTACCCGCCGTGGTTTGAATGTTGCCGCTTGACGCGAGAATCTCGCGGATCGCCGAGTTGCCGGTATCCGCGATAAAAAGATTTTCGTTGGGGTCGACGAATACGGCGCCAGGATTATTCAACTGGGCAGATGTGGGGGCGCCACCGTCGCCCGAATAAGCGAGAAATCCATTGCCAATCGTGGTGTTGATGGTTCCCGCCGCCACTTCGCGGATGACGAAATTCTCAGTGTCCGCAATGCAAAGATCTCCCGCCACATCAACTGCTACGGCAGCAGGATAATTGAGTTCGGCGCTGGTGGCTGCGCCGCCGTCGCCGGTATAGCCTGAGGTCCCGAGCGTGCCAGCGACCGTAGAGATCGTTCCGGCTGGCACAACTTCCCGGATAGCAAAATTGCTGGTATCGGCGATGAAAATATTTTCTGAACTATCGACAAACACACCTTCGGGATCGCAAAGGTCGGCGCTGGTAGCAACGCCGCCATCTCCCGCAAACGAACAGGCTGAACCGTCGCCGGTGTCATAGTTCACCCCGGCCACGGTCTGAATGTTTCCCGCTCCAATTACAACCGTAGCGATGGTGACTGGCTGCGTTCCCGGATTGACCGCTCGGATGACAGTGTTGTCCGTGTCGGCGATGAAGATGTTTCCGGCTGAGTCGACGAAGACGCCTTGTGGCTCATCGAGCTGCGCGGCGGTTGCGGCCCCGCCGTCTCCGGCGTAAGCGCAGGGTTGCGATGCCCCGGGCGTTCCGGCGACGGTTGATATGCTTCCACCACTGACTTCGCGGATCGCGCAGTTGTCCGTGTCAGCAATGAAAATGTTCCCCGACGCATCGACAAATACGCCGTACGCATCATTAATCTGTGCCAGCGTGGCCGGGCCGCCGTCCCCGGAGTATCCAGCGCCAAGAACTGCACTGCCAGCCACAGTCTGAATGTTGCCAGTCGAAGCGACGACCTCGCGAATCACTGAGTTGTTGGTGTCAGCAATAAAAACGTTTCCCGCGCTGTCCACGGCAACGCTCTCGGGGCCACTCAATTGGGCCTGCGTTGCCGGGCCGCCGTCGCCGGAGTAGCCAAGAGTTCCGTTTCCCGCGATTACCGTCAAAGTTCCGCTGGTACTGATTTCGAGAACCTGGCTCGAATAAGAATCAGCCACGTAAATATTGCCGGCGGAATCGAGCACTGTACTGCCGGGATATCCGACGCTGGATTTGAGCGCGGGCAGATTGATGGGTCCTCCACCGGCGACGGTGCTGATCTGATACTGAGCCAGGGAAATTTGTGGAGCAGCCAACCCCAGCGCCAGCAGAAAAATGAATTTGCGTGAGCGCATAGTCACTCCCCCTTCCTGCCGGAAGTCTGGCTCAGGCGAACGCTTTCCGTGGTTCTGCGTCCGTTCGGAGATTGCATCTCCAGCACCAGTCGCGGCGCGCTTCCACGCTGCCACAACTCAATCTCGGGATGGCCGATGACAAATTGCTGCGTGATGTCCGCAGAGCGCCCGGCGGGGATGACGATTGAACACGCTTGCGTCGCTCCTTTTTCCGGATGACGCGAGTCCCACAGCGTGACGCGCTGAACGTGAAGATCGCGCTGCCCATGATTGACCAGGCGCACCTGGAGACGCACGCGGGTTTTCGCGCCCTGGTCCGTCTTTTGCAGCAGCTGGTAGGCGCCGGAAATCTGAGGGCCGGTATGCGCCCGGCTGTCGTTGGCTCTCGATATCTGGGGTGTGCCGACGAAAACCCCCAGAATCACGATCAGGTTCCACAGTGGAAGAATTCTGTGCTTCATAAATCAACTCCATCTTTCGGCGGCGATGACCATCCGCTTCTATTGTTGCAGCGGTTTCGCTTGTGTTCCGGGTTTCACTCCCGAATGTTTCTTCGCCTGGGCAATCAGGTCCAGAACCTTGTCTTTGTTTTCGTAGTTAGGATTGGTGTCCAGCAATTTCTGCCAGTTCGCGACGGCGTCGTTGATGTCCATTTTGCCCTGCCACTGCACAATGCCCAGGTTGAACAGTGTGTTGGCTTTGTTCGGATCGTAGGACAAAGACTTCTTGAACTCCGCAATCGCGGTGTCTGCGTCGCCTGTGTACCAATACGCGGTCGCCATATCGGTACGCACGCCGGTATTCGAAGGCTGGGCTTTGAGCGCCTGCTGGTAATAATTGATCGCCGTCGGATACACCTGCGTGTCGTAATAAACGTTGCCGATGCTAGTCAGCAAATCCGCATTCGTGGGATCGGATTTCAGCTTCTCAAGCAATGGCTGGGCTTGCGTGTCTGCCATCTGCTTCATCTGCTCGGGAGAAGGCTGTGCGCTGGCACCGCCCATCCCCGGACTGTTGGGCGCAGCCGCAGCAGCGCTTTCGGGAGCCGGAGCCGATGACTGCGATCCGCGGAATAGCCATCCGCCGGCAATGCCGAGCAAAAGGCAAACTACTGCCAGTGTGTAAGCCTGAAGCGTTGTCCACTTGGGAGCGACCGTGTTTTTCTTGATGTCTGCCATGACTGCTACCTTTCTGTTTCGTTTCTCACCTTTACTTAAACCGCTCGAACCAGCCGATTAGGCCGGCTCTTTTTACCTAGCTCACCGGCATCTGTTTGGCTTCGGCCATCAGCTTTTGCACTTGTGACTTCTTGGCGTTTTCCAGATTCGGATTCGACTTCAACAATTGGTCCCACGCCTCCACCGCGCCTTTGCTGTCGTTCTTCCCCTTCCAGCGGATCATGCCTAAATTAAACAGCGAGTTCGCATCTTTGGGATCGACCTTCAGAGCCTGCTGCAGTTGATCGATCGCGCCATCCACGTCGCCGCTGTAGTAAAGGCATGACGCCATTTCGCCGCGCGTCGCTACATCTTTGGGGTTAACCGCAACAGCTTTTCCCAGGTAATCCGCAGCATCTTTAAACTGGTGCGTCGATTCGTAAATTCGCGCGACCTGTTTCAAAAGGTCCGCATTATTGGGATCGGTCTTCAGCTGCGCGATCAATGGTTCGGCCTTTTTCAAAGCCATCGCTTTCATTTGTTCCAGGCTCGGCATCTGCGGCGGCTGGCCTTGACCCTGAGCGGCCTGGGCGGCCATTGCCGGCGGCATCCCGGTCTGGCCGGTTTGGGTTGAGGTTGCGGCCGAAGCCGTCGTCGCCTGCGTCTGCGATCCCCGGAACAAGTATCCGAGCGCCAAGCCTAGCGCCAGGCAAATG
>DASVWZ010000264.1:0-36974 GCA_036392935.1 Terriglobales bacterium
TGCCGGCAGCGTGCGCCTCGGCGCCAGCTTATATATGGGCTACTTCGCGCAACAATCGCTCGACGTCCTCAATCCCGATCTCACCGTCGCCGAACAGCTACAACAGGATTTTCCGCAAGACAGTATCGGCTCATTGCGCAATTTGGCGGGAGCATTTCAGTTTTCCGGCGAAGACGTGGATAAGAAGATCCGCGCACTCTCCGGCGGAGAAAAATCACGGCTGGCCATCGCGCGCATGCTTTACAACCCGCCGAACTTTCTGGTGCTCGACGAACCGACCAATCATTTGGATCTTGCGACCAAGGAAATGCTGGTCGACGCTCTCAAAGATTTCGAAGGCACCATGATCTTCGTATCCCATGACCGCATGTTCCTTCGCGGTCTCGGCTCACGCGTGCTCGAACTGGGCGGTGAGAGCGGCACCGACCGCACTCCTACCGTTTATCCCGGATCGTACGTGGAGTACGTGCAGAAGCTTGGACACGAAGCGCCGGGAATCTATTCGTAGGGGTTCATGCAACGGGACGTTCCCAGGTTCTCCTCCGAAAGCAAATGGCATCTTCCGTGTAGGCTACCGAAAAAGTGCGGTATAATCCCACCCACCTTTGAGGATGGCAGGCCGGACGCGGGGTCTGGCCCCAAGCCAGGAGGGCCTTCCACATTTCCCCCGATTTATCGTCAGTGATAGTGGAACGCGAACTCGGCGCACTTAGCGAAGCCTCTGTAAAACAACCGATACCCGCCCAGGTTGTGCGCATCTATCGCGAACAGGACCTCGGACCTTCCGTCGTTGTCATAGTCGCCGGCGTCAACGAGCCACATATCGGATCCCAAAAACCTCGCCTCCCCCGCCGGCTCAATTACGAACCATTGGCCATGAAACTCGTCCTGAGAGCCCTGTTCACCATCGCAAGCATTACCGGTTAAATTCAGTTCGATGAGTGACCACTTATCTTTCGACGAGTACGCTTTGGTCACTCGAATGTCCTCATCCCGATACTTCCATGGCCGAGCGATGTTTTCCTGCGGATTTCGGCAATTTGTAGCCTGGGGGAACTTGAGTCGGAACTGCTGACGCGCAGCGGCGATCAACTCGTGCGAAAGCTCCGTGACCTTCCACTGTTCGGGGTCGGATACGTTTGGCCGCGATACAGCGACAAGAGGGCGGTAAACTGGTATGTGAAAATCGCCGGAGTATTCGACCGACTTCCCACCGATAGTCGGAATTTGGCCGTGGCTCGTAATGTGTTCGATTCCGATCTCGGAGTAGAACCTGAAGTGCGACGGTGTTTCGGCGGTTATTGTACCTAGCTTTTTTCCATCAAATGCGATGCTCCAGGTCATCTCCTTAGGATAAAAGGCCGAAAGGGCATCTACGTCGTGGTAGGTTTTGGTCTTCGTCGGGAAAGCCTGCCAATCGTCGCCAATCTTTTTGAAGATTGCGCGGACGGCCCGAAAATCATGATCGCCAGCGTACTCCCCAGGCAGGTCCTCTAGTACCCCTAGAATCACATTGGTATCTGTTTTCCCGCTGTTCGCCGTTCGCTGAGCTGACGGCTGTATAACAACCGCCAGGTATAACGCCAGGACCGTGATTTCGATCAGATCCCTAAGGCTGGATATCACGGAACGACCTCTAATTCTGTGATGCCGGCGGGTGGCCCGGCCTTCCATCCGGCTCTTGCTTCCGTAACGAAACTGAGGGTGCCCCGTCTTTGCGCTTTTTGCAAGGGCGGGAACGATGCTCTCGATATCATGGGTTTTTGTCGTGTCCGCGGGATTGCGTCGCATTTACGGCACGCATCACCTGCACTTTATCACTAATTCCTGTTACCGACGGCGGGTGGCCCAGCCTTCCATCCGGCTTTTCCTTCCCGTAACCAAACTGAGGGTGCCCCGTCCTTGCGCTTTTTGCAAGGGCGGGCGGCAACAATGCCGATGCTATTTCTTTATCACGCCTCGCGGATTGCGTCGCATCTACGGCACGCATCACCTGCACTTTATCACTAATTGCTGTTACCGGCGCCTGCCGGGTCTCCGCTCCCTCGCAGCCGCGATCGCTTTCTCTCGATCATCGAGCAGACGCGCGGGAGGTATCGCTTTGTAGTGGTCGGCTATGTGGTGATGTCCGAGCAATGGCGATGGAGCAGTTATCGCCACTGTTTTCTGGGCGAGGCTGGATCGGTTCCGGTCAATGTAGGCTGGCCGGAGATTTCCTTTCGCGATCACGTGGCCTCAGTCGTAGCGCGAAAGCCGGCCTGCATGGGTTCGTTGTTCCCGCCCTTGCAAAAGCGCAAGGAGCGGGGCACCCACAATTATTGGTAGCGCCAACAACTCAAAGGCCGTGCCATCCGCCACCCTCGGTAAATTCGGGTGCCGGCAGCTAGAAGGCAGGGCCATCCGCCTCCTTTCCTCCAAGCCCTGGCCGCTTTGAGCAGCACCAAGTTTACTCGGGGACCCGGGAGCCGACACGATTATCTAATCAGCCCCCGTACTTATCATGGATGTCCCCGGCTTATCCTGCCACCGGTCTATCCCGTCTGCATTTTCATTCATTCCTCGAGAGGAAGATCCACGCAACTTTCCCCGCACGAATCCCGAACTCTGCTATCCTCAGGTCGTTAGGCGCTCCTTTGTAAACTAGTACCCTGTCGCCGATTTCTGGCCTGTCCTTCTGTGTGTATCGGCCCGTAGGATCGCGGTCCCCGTGAATGATCCATCGGTATTTTGCCCCTTCGATTCTGTCCTCTCTCGATGGTTTGCCGTATTCCCTCAAAACCGATTCGGCTGTGCTCCCAAGACCAATGCTGTCGCCTGCGGTCCACTGCGCTAGGTCAACCTTTGCGACCGTAACGGGCTCATTAATGCAGTTAGGAAACGCGCTCAGAGTCGCAGAGCCCGCCACGTCTCGCCCGTAGACCTCAGTCATCCGGCTGAGTACTAAGAATGACTTGCCGTCGCTGGATTTGTAGCAAAAGGCGTCGGCGTTGGTCGACACCGGCGTTCCTAGGTCGTCAAAGAGGGTTTTTATTGCAGCGTCACGGTCGATGCGAAAAGGGCCGAGCGTGTTTGGTCCCGGGAACCCATGGGTTTCTGCCCAACAAATCTGCGTTAGGATCAGGATGATGATGATGCGAGCAGCGTTTGACATCTGTCTATTCCCTTACATACGGAATCGCCACGTCAGGGTTGGCTTGTTGAAAGCTGGTAATGGTGCTGCCGAGCCCGATTACGTCTGCGTTTTGGCCGCGAGTGCAGCCAAGCGTCGGCACCCACCCTTGGTACGGAGCCATAGGGTCTGGCAGACCGCTTCCTCCGCCGTGTATATCCCGCCCCCTTGGGTCGCCGGTGTCAATAAATGCGCCGGCTGGACCGTATGCGTCTTGTCCTGCATGCCTGTTGCTGACACCCACAATGTTGTCAGTGGTATATGGATCGCCTGCTCCCGGCCGAGCACTTGTGGCTATATCGGTTCTCGTCACAATTTGGGTGAGGCTCAACTGACCGTTCTTATTCGTTGCGAAGAATGTGGTGGTGCGGGCGCGCATGTTCGTCACAAGCTCCGCCATTGGCGGAGGAATCGGCGTTCGCGGTGTCGTGTTTATGTGGGCCTCTCCCCAAAGGAACCGTGCTAATCCGTCGAGGTAGCTGGGGGTGGCCACCCATACCCGTGTCGCCTTCGCATCCGTCGGCATCTGCACCAGCACGCAGATGTTGGCTGTGCAGCCGTTTGCGTTGGAACCGCTGCCCCCGCTCCCCTCATTGGGGTCGAGGCCCAGCGTGTCGGTCATGCTCACTGGGTTGTCAGTTACGTAGGCATATCGGTTCCAGGTCTGCGGATTGGCGGGATTCACAGCACCGATCCCGCCTGGGTCGGGCGTCATCCAGCGCCCTTCTCCCGTCGAAAGTTGCCGATACAAAAAATGCGTCAGGTTGGTTTCGCTATCGAGAATTTGCCCCGTGAAATCCACTGGAGGCGGCGCGGGAGTGCAGTTCAGCCCGTCGCCAAACGGCAGATTTTGACAGTATGCCACGATATTTTGTGAAGGGTCGGTCATCACCCTCACTGTTCCTTGCCAATTAGTGGAGTAGAAGTATGTTGTGCCGTTTGTATTTTCGGCGACCAGGGTTGAACCAGCGTAGGCGTTCGTCCAGTTTTGGCTCCATGCTCCGCCTGTAGTGTTCATCGCATCGATTGCCCGACCGGCCAAGTCATAAACGAAATCGGTGGTCGAACCGTTGACGTCTTTCCGCACACGATGGCCGAAGGCATCGTAGGTGTAAGTCACAGAGGTGCCATTCACGCCGGTCATACGACCTTCGGCATCGTATGAGTAGGTGTAGGTTCCGTCGTAGGTTTCGTTGCCCGCTGCATCGTATATGATGCCGGCGTTCGTTATCCGATTGTTCGCATTGTTGAATGAGTAATCGGGCTGAGGCCCATTCGCGCCGCCGGTGACGATTTGTTCCCACCGGTTTCCATATTCATCGTAATTGTAAGAGAACGCTTGCGCTGGGCTGCCCGGACACGAACCTTCCCTGCAACTGCTCACGAGGCGGTTGAACTGATCGTAGCCGTACACCCAACTGCCATCATAGGCTTCATTCTTGGCTGTGACACTGCCGTTTCCGGCGTAAGCCAAAGAATAAGAGTACGTAGATCCGTTGCTTCCGTCATTTTGAGTCAGGGGACGGCCGAGCTTGTCATAGCTCAGGCTTCTAGGAATTCCGTTCCCCAGCGCGGCGGAATTCAGTTCGCCCAATGCGTTATAAGGTGCGTTTCCAGTCGCAGTCAGCAGGGCTCCGCTTACATTGCTGGAAAAGTTGGTCAAGCGCGACAGGGCATCGTATGTGTAGGTGTAACTGGCTCCCCCGGCAGACTCATTGATGGCATTGTCCGACATCGACTTGATGTCCTCAACCAAGTTACGCCCGAAGTTCAAGATGATAGTGGATTCGCCACAGTTTTGCGGAGTGCACTGGTATTCAAGGTTTACTTGGTTCATTGGATTATAGCCGAATGCAGTCGATGCATAACCCAAAGCGGCCACTGCAAAGGTAAGATTGCCTTTGAGGTTCTGAGGGCCGGTGCCTTCCCAAGACTGCGCCACGTCATAGTACATTCCCACCGTAGGGGTACCATCGCTGTAATTCACACCCGTGAGCCGATGCCATGGATCGTGGGTGTATGTCGTGGTGGTTGTGCCTGATTTTCCATTCGCCGCGGGCCGCTGCCGAGTATACAAATCCCCCTTCTCATTTACGGAGCCACTCGAATAGTCATAGGTGTAGGTGGTGGTTCCAGATTCTGGGTTGGTTTCCGATGTCAGGCGTCTTAAGGCGTCGTAGGAAAATGTTCTCGGTTGGAGCTGCGACTCTTGAACGTTGGTGATCTGGCCCAATCCGCTAAGGGTGTACGTCGTCAGAAATCCAGTCTGTCCGAATGCTCCACAGGGTTGAAATGGGTTGCCACTCTTTTGCGCCTGATTGGTCACTTCGCAGACTGAAGTTAGCCTGCCCATGCCGTCCGATAGATCGATTTTTGTAATGCCTGCCTCGTCAACCGTCTCAACAGCGTTGGCTGAATACGTCGAGGTTCTGAAAGTATTGTCAGGATTGGTGACTTGAGTCACGCGGTTGATTGCATCGTAGGCATAAGTGGTTAAGCCATAGGTGGGGTCTCCGCTCGAACTGCATGACCGGCACGGGTTTGAAACCGTAGAGACCTGACCGAGTGTATTGTACGTGGTGTATACATAGTCATTTCCGCCGTAAGGCTCGACTGTGGCCGCTTCCGTTACTCGGTTGAGGCCATCATAATAGGCCGTCGTACTCGTACTGACGCCTGTGTCAACTGTGGTCGTAACTGTGGTGTTCCATGGGTAATTCGAACCTGTGTCGTAGGAGTAGGAAGTCGACCCGCCGTCTGGTCTGGTTATCTGCGTGAGTCGCCACAGCGGGTCGTTGTGGTCGTAAGTAGTTGTGTTTCCGTTCACGTCCGTGGAGCTTGCAATGACCCCGCCTTGGCAGGTATTGTTAGTGTCCCACACCTGGGAAGTCGACATCTGGAACGATTCGCCAGGAATTTGGGGCAGTAGTGTAGTTGTAGGCATCATGCCGTTGCAGACGAAGTTTTTATATGTGGTCACTGCCGTATTCGGTTCCGTCTTGGACGACAAAACTCCAGCCGCCGCACCATTCGCTGCGTAGCCATACGAAGTTGTGAGCCAGGTGTTCTCGTTAGGCCCGGTCCAGCGTGAAACTGAAGCCGGCTTGCCGTCGTTGTTGTACGAAGTCTGTGTTATCTCCAGGCCGCCACCGGACAATCCGCTATAAACGTAGCAGGGTGTATCGTAAATGTATTTGCCGGAAGGATAAGGTGTACACGAAGTGCCGTTGTACGATTGTCCGTAGACATTTGTGGTGCTAGATAGAAGTCCGCCGGTGGGATTGGTAAGGGTTCCTCCGTAGTCGTAGTCTGAAACTGATAGTACGTTTCCGTAGGAGATTCGGCCCGAAGAGTTGTAATCAAAAACCGTGACAACGTCGCTGGGTGGGGAGTTGTTGAAACTGTTTCGAACGTCAGTTTCATAGATGGGGGTACTGGCTCGGGGCTTGGAGTAACACAGTTGCTTGTGTTGCCGTTGTAGCAGGTGAGGACCGTTCTTAGCACGGTGCTCGTGCCCTGGTAATAAACCGCTTGCGTCTGGTACTCGCCTTGAAAGGTGTAAACCGTCTGGTTTCCCGCCGGGTCGGTCTCAGTGACGGTGAAACTCTGCCCGGCCCCATAGCCGTCATTAGAGTTGACATAGGTGTAAGTTCCGTTATTGCCGTTGATGTCGTTCACCTTTACCTGAAGCTTTGGCACCACGAACGAATTGCAATCGAAGCCAGCATTATTACTTCCGCCGGAATAGGAGTAGGTAATCGATCCCCCAGTCGGCAACGTGATTGAGCCGATTCTACCGGTATAAGATCCGGATATGCCCTTAGTCTTTTCGTAAGAAATGACATATTGCGCGCCCGTTGGGGTAGTAATGCCCGTAAGCACGCTAGCTGTCCCGGGCCCCATGTCACCTACATATTCCGTGGTCCACGAAGGAACGCCGCACTGAAAATTCGTCGCGATGTTGAGTTGCGTGTAGCTGAGAACATAGTTTTGGGAATTGCCATTTTCGTCATTATATGAAAATTGAGTGTACTGCGGGGCGCTGCCGGTTCCGGTGAGGACAGTCACGCCGAGCGTGTCGGTAACGGTCAGGCTATTTGAGGCGATCGTGTCTTGAATGGTGGCGCCATCCGGATCGTATAATGTAGGGTTAGCTGCGAGATTCCCGCCTGTTACGTATCGTCCAGACTTGTCGTACACGGTGGTCGTTGTGCTATTGGTGACCACCAAAGTGTAACCTGAGCCGTCCGATGCAACCGCTGTGAGATGTGTGATGCCGCTGCAGGGACCCCAGCTGGCACTAGGGAAGGGATGCTGTGCGCCGGTGTGGTCGTATACGATAGGGTTGACATATTCAATGCATGTTGGGCTTTTCTGTTGGGTGACGTATAGACCTACTTGCGCCGGGTCCGTGTATTGGAAACCGGACATCAGACTGGAAGGGGGGATACCAACGCCGACGAGATTCGACACCATCGTCATCGTGGTTTCGCCGGGGTTTTGCAGCGGGTAGGCGTAACTGGTTCCTACGATAGCGCTTGAAAAGGGGATCTTGCCTGGCTTGCTCCTCAGCGGGAAACTCATAAAGACGTGGCTGGTTGCCAAATCTACACCCCACTTATTAGTTGAAAACGGCAGGATTCCGCCGCCGGGATCAGTTTGGGCGAAGACAGCGGAAGAAGTAGCGAGGAATAGAACCAGGGACAACCCAACTGCGAAGCGAGCCATGCGTTCCCTCCGTTGAAGGTTAACGTCCTAGTTGGCCAAACATCGTTGAGCCGGGAATTCGTAGGGAACTCTATCATCACGCTATCTTGTGATGTCAAGAGCAAAGATGGTGCTGTTACGGCGGTAAATCGGTGACAGACGTAAATCGGTGACAGACGGAAGTGACCCCATTTCCACGCGGTGAGGCCGCAGCGGCAGAAAATCAACCACCCGCCTCTTATTGAACGATGACTCAACCTCCCGATGAGCCGATTTCACCGCTCTGCCGAAGGCCGTCGCCGAAGCGCGAAGCAGCGCAGGCGACAATAAAAGAAGAAACACGAACCGGAGCATTCTTTCCGGCCTCAACCCAGCGAGACACCCATCAGATCGCCTCACCACTCTTGAGCGTCGCCTTCGGCGATGCCATGAACGGCGAGGCAGACGGCACCCAACAGTGGAACCGGCCAAGGCATCCTCCCCCGACAACGACGATGAATGCCCCGACCGCTCCCTCCCCGATTCCAGACGACTGACGTTCAACCACCAACGGCCCGCAACCCACGACGCCTTTGCGAACGACGAACGACGTAGGACGTACGACGCCTTTCCCGACGACCAAGACCGATTTTTGACGCAGCTAATCCCCCTGTGGTCACTGTTAACATTTTTTCGCGCGCCGATTTTCGTTGTCAATCGTTTCCCCACACATCTGCATTTTTCAAGCCTACGATTCCCAATTTGGGAAATTGAAAGCACGCGCTATAATTCGACGCAGCATCAGAAATTGCCTCGCTTTTCTTGACACTCCACGGCATGACATTTATGCTAAACATTGCTCCCTGAGGTAGTTACGCCATTTGTGCGTGCTTCCGCTCCGGCGCGGTTCAACTGAGGGTGCGGGGGTTGATCATGCTCATCGAAATCAGAGAATTGGAAGACCATCCGGTTGATTTTGACGAGCAGCTTGCTCCCGGTGCCATAGACTTAGCTTCGGACATCGTTCAAAAGACTCCGCTGCACGCCGCCGGACGCGCTCAACTGGTGGAAGAACACCACGGTAAGCATCAGATTATAAAAGATATACGGCTCGCAGGTGCTCTCGCCACCAGCCTGGAGTTGCCGTGCGCGCGTTGTCTGGAGCCGGTGGCGCAAAAGGTCGACCGCAAGTTCGATTTGCTGTATCGGCCGCTCGGTTCCGACGCCGGAAAAGAAGAACTTTCAGTCACCGGCGCCGAGGCCGAAGTCGGTTATTATCAGGGGAATGGATTGTCGTTGGAAGATGTGCTGCGGGAGCAGGTTTTGCTCGCGCTCCCGCTGAAAGCAATCTGCCGCGAAGACTGCAAGGGACTTTGCCCCCATTGCGGTAAAAACCTGAATGTAGAAAACTGTTCGTGTCAAGAACCCGCGGATGACCCGCGATGGTTGCAATTAAAGGAGATACGCGGCAAGTTGAGTCATTGATATGCCCCAGGGGCTGAAGCCCCTGGGTTCGGGAAGGCCCGATTAAAATCGTGCCTTCTGATTGAAAACGTTGATTTTAGGCCGGATTTTACGACGCCGGCTCTTACCAGGACAAAAAAGAATAACGAGGAAAAAAAAGTTATGCCCAATCCCAAACGCCGCCATTCGAAGGCGCGCACCGGCAACCGCCGGGCCCATGATTCTCTGAAAGCCCGCTCGCTTTCGGAGTGCCCGAATTGCCACGAACGCAAGTTGCCGCACCGGGCTTGCTCCAAATGCGGCTACTACAAAGGCCGCGATGTACTTGCGGTCGAGGAAGCCAGCTAGTCGACAGCCATGGCAAGCGTCATCGCCCTGGACGCGATGGGATCGGACCGAAGGCCACGGCCTGAAATCGAAGGCGCGATACAGGCGGCCCGGCAGTATGGCATCCGTGTTGTTTTAGTAGGCCCGGAAGATGTGCTCAGGACGGAATTGGCGCGGCACTCGGGCGTCGAAAACCTTCCCCTTGAAATTGTTCACGCCAGCGAAGTCATCGATATGGATGACAAAGCTGTCCAGGCAGTGCGGTCAAAACGCGATTCTTCGATCCGCGTAGGCTTGCGCCTGGTGCGGGATGGCGCAGCTAGCGGGTTCATTACTGCGGGCAATACCGGCGCCGCGATGGCGTCTGCAAAGATTGTGTTGGGCGCTCTGCCTGGCGTGGACCGGCCCGCGTTGGCCGCTGTCTTTCCTACCGCGCTCGAGACCGCAGCCGCCCTGCTGGATGTGGGCGCGAATGTCGATTGCAAAGCGCACAATCTCGAACAATTTGCGGTAATGGGCGAGATTTATTTTCGCAGCATGTTCGGTACCCCACGTCCGCGGGTGGGGCTGCTTTCAATCGGCGAAGAAAAGAGTAAAGGCAACGAATTGACGCGTGAGGCGTTTGAGTTACTCAAGCAACTGCCATTGAATTTTGTTGGAAACGTCGAAGGCCGGGATTTGTACAACGGTAATGTCGATGTGATTGTTGCCGACGGCTTTGTCGGCAATGTGGCGTTGAAAGTCTCCGAAGGCGTGGCCAATCTTGTGCGCGCGACGCTCAAGGAAACATTGAAGGCGACCATTACGCGGCAGGTGGGGTTTCTGCTCTCGCGCAGCGCGTTTGCAGATTTCAAGAAGCGGTTGGACCATACCGAGTACGGCGGGGCTCCGCTGCTCGGCGTGAAGGGCGTGTGCTTCATTACGCATGGGTCGTCGAACGCGAATGCGATCAAGAATGCGATTCGCGTGGCCGCGGAGTTTGTTGAACATAGGATCAACGAGAAAATCGAAAGCGAACTGGCAGCGATTCGGACTACGGTTCCAGCGGATGCATAAATGATGAAGACAAATCTCGCGGTTATTTTTCCGGGACAGGGGTCGCAGGCAGTCGGTATGGGCAAGGAGCTTGCAGAGAAGTACCCGGTTGCGCGGCAGACCTTTGAAGAGGCGGATGAAGCTCTTGGATTTAAGTTTTCGCAAATCTGCTTTGAAGGGCCGGAAGATAAACTGCGGCTGACGGAGATTACGCAGCCGGCGATTTTGACGACGTCGATTGCGGCGTGGCGAGTAGCGAAAGAAAACGGTTTGGAGCCGGCGTTTATGGCCGGGCACAGTTTGGGTGAATATTCGGCGCACGTTGCGGCGGGAACGATTTCGTTTGCCGATGCGGTGCGGACGGTGAGAAATCGCGGAAAGTATATGCAAGAGGCCGTGCCAGTCGGCGTGGGCGTAATGGCGGCGGTGCTCGGGATGGGTTTGCAGCCGCTGACCGCAGTGTGTCACGAGGCGGCGCAAGGTGAAGTCTGCGATCCTGCAAACATCAATTCACCGGATCAGATTGTGATTTCGGGAAATACAGTGGCAGTGGAGCGCGCCGCAAAGCTCGCGGAAGAGCGCGGAGCGAAGCGGGCGAAACTGCTTCCGGTCAGCGCGCCCTTCCACTGTTCATTGATGAAGCCTGCGCAGGACCGGTTGGCAGTGGATCTGAATGCTTTGACTTTTAACACTCCGTCGGTGCCGGTGGTATGCAATGTGGACGCCGCTATCGTGAGTAATGGCGCGAGCCGCGATGCGTTGATCCGGCAGGTTACTGGATCAGTGAAATGGGAGCAGTCGATGCGGCTGTTGATTGAAAAAGGCGTCGAGACATTTGTTGAAGTTGGCCCCGGCAAGGTTTTGTGCGGGTTGATGCGGCAGATCGACCGTACGAAGAAGTGTGTCAACGTGGAAGATGAAGCGTCGCTGCAGAAGGCGCTAGGTCAACTTGCGGCGGTTTCCGCCTAGCAGTCGCCGCTACTCCGTGAGCCAGGCATACCAGTTACCGCACTCGATCTCAATGGGTGAAAACGAAAGCGTTTTGTCGGACTTCTGGACCCAAAGATAGGGATGTTCGGCGCGGCCGTTCACGGTGACCTGCACGATGACTCCGCTACTGCCACTCTGATTGAGCGAGCAGTCGACATGGTACGTCTTGATTAATCCCCATTCCCCGCCTGTTCCCCAATCGCGATAAAAATCGTTGTAGGGATACTTCGGATATTTCTGGGGGTTTTGGCGCCAGTTGGGATCGTTGAACCAGACGCCGTAAGCGGTTTCGTAGTCTTGCTTTTGAAGTGCAGCGAAGAAGTTAGTGACCGCGCGCCGCTCAGGATAATTACGGAAGTGGTAAACGACCCAGGCGAGGATGAGAACAGCGATTAAGATCCAGAAAATCATGGTACGGCGGCGCTGGGAACGGGTCTCATCGAACTGTTTGGCGTCGAGAAGAGTCATGGGACGCTACTAGGATAATGGAAGCTGGGAGAATTGAGTAATTGGGCAATTTGGTAATTGCGGATTGCAGATTTGTAATTTGTAATTTGCCGGTGCATAAGTTCAAGAATTACCAATTACCCAATTTCTAGAGAGTTCGCTTAAACAGCGGCGTGGCAATGGCCAGCGTGATTACGCCGAAGGCAGTCAGGTAAATCAGGTCGGGGACGACCGCGCTGAGGCCAGTTTCTTTCAGCAGCAGCGATTTGAAGCCGTGCACGGCGTAAGTGAATGGATCGACCTTCGCGATCCCACGCAGCCACCAGGGGAATGCTTGCACGGGGTAAATCGATCCGCTGGGAAAAAAGAGCAATGTGTTCAGAATGCCGAAAATGGCGCGGGGAACAAGTGGATCTTCGACGCGGACCATGAGCAAAAACATCATGGTGTTGAAAGAGATGGAAGTGAGAGCGATAAGCAGCAATAGGCCGAGCGCGGTCCCCAGGTGAAACATAGTTCCGACGCCGGCAAGCAGGGAACCGATGGCGGTGATGACGATGCCCGTTAAGACAGCTTTAATGGCCCCGGCTGCGTTTAGTCCAAATACAAGTTCGGTTTTGGTGATGGGTGTAACGAGGTAGCCCTCGTGGACGCCACGGGCTTTGTCGTCGATGTAAAGCATGCCGCCGCCGATCATGACGGAGACGAACATGGCCAGCGCAATCGAACCCGGCAGCAGATATTTCATGTACTCGATGTAAGGGTAAAGTTCGACGATTTCGAGCACGGTTTGCTGCAGGAGGCGCGGCGAGATGGTCGGTTGATTGAGGGCGTTGGTGATGCTGGTGAGTTCGTCCGATAAAGTGGAACTCATGAAGTTATCGCTGTTGTCTACGATGAGGGCGATTTTCGGGCCATCTTGCTCGTAGACGCGACGCGAGTACTGCGGGGGAATGATGACCGCACCTTGAATTACGCCATTGCGTACGTCATTCATGGCCTTTTTCTCGTCATTGTAGGGAACAGTTTCAAAGGTGCGAATATTGGCGTGGACGGAATCGAAGGCTTCACGAATGCGAAGGGCTTGCGTACCGCCGTCTTCATCGACGAGGCCGAGGCGCGCGTCTCTGATTTTGCCGCCGAAGGCGTTGCCCAGCACGATGAGCTGAACCAAAGGAAAGATCATCGACGCCATCATCAGCGCCGGTGAGCGGAAGAACTTGCGCATTTCGCGCTCAACAATGGCCATTATGTGGTTCATGGTTGCAATCCTGGTCGTTGGGGCATGACGAATCCGTAGGCTTTCTGGAGTTCATCACGCAGTTGGCGCCCGGTGTAGTGGACGAAGACATCGTCTAGAGTTGTGTTCTGCACCGAAAGCGAGCGGACCTGAACTTTGTTGTGGACAGCGGCTTCGACCAGTTCGGTTGTGGTCTTGGATCCGTCGCCAGTCAGAATGCGGTACATGCCGGCGCCCTCATGCTGGACTGAGGTCACGTCGTCCAGTTGATGGAGTTGTTGTTCCCAGTCGGCGGGAGCGTTATCAAATTGAGCTTCGACAACGTTGGATCCGGGCACGCTGGCTTTGAGCGCTGCGGGCGTATCGAGGGCGACGAGTTTGCCGTGATCGACGATGGCAATGCGATCGCAGAGACGGTCGGCTTCGTCCATGTAGTGCGTGGTGATGAGAATGGTGAGCTGACGATGGGCTTTGATGTTGGTCAGCATTTCCCACACGGCGACGCGTGAAACGGGGTCAAGGCCGGTAGTCGGCTCATCGAGGAAAAAAATCTGCGGGCTATGGACCAGACCGCGGGCGATTTCAAGACGCCTGCGCATGCCGCCGGAAAGAGTTTTGGTTTGGGCGTTGCGCCACTTGGTGAGATCGACGAGTTCGAGAAGCTCGTCGATAGCGGCCTTCCGCTTTTTTGCAGGAACATCGTAGAGCTTCGAGTAGATGTTGAGATTTTCCTCGATGGTGAGATCGAGATCGCTGGTAAGAGCTTGCGGTATCACGCCCATGGCGCGGCGGGCGGCATCGGGCTCTTTTTCGACATCGTGGCCAGCGATGCGAGCTTTGCCAGCGGTGATGGGAATGAGCGTGGTCATCATGCGGATTAGCGTGGATTTGCCGGCGCCGTTGGGGCCGAGCAAGCCGAAGATCTCGCCGTCCTTCACTTGAAATGACACCTGGTCGACAGCCGTGAAGTCGCCGTATTTCTTGACGATGTGATCGACTTCGATGGCGTTGGCGACGCTGTGGCCGTTGGTCGGCACGGTTGTTTTGACTTCGGCAACCATTACTGCTTCTCCGCGGCCGTGCTTTCGGCAGGCGTACCTTTGAGTTGATCGGGTGAGACCCGAACTTCCGCGGTCATGCCGGGAACGTAAGCTCCTTTGGGATTGTCGAGGCGAACTTTCAGAATGATGGTTTTGATGTCTCGCTTGCGGCGGCTCACGTCGCGCTGGGTAGCGAAGTCGGCTTCCGCGGCCTTATAGAAAACTTTGCCGGAGGTCACAGTTCCGCCGGGCAATTCGATGCGCAGGGTATCGCCGAGGCCGATGTGGTCGGCGTCGGTCTCGGGGATGGGGGCTCGGACCCAGGTGTCACCCAGATCGACGAGGGTGACGATAGGCTGGCCGACGGTGAGAACTTCGCCCTCGCGAGCGGCGCGTACGGAGACTGTGCCAGTGACCGGCGCGTAAATCTTGGTGTAGCCGAGGCGGACCTCGGCCTCTTTCAACATGCTTTCGGCGTTGGCGAGCTGGCCTTGCGTAGATTCGACTGTCCGTTGCGCTGCGTGGGCGGTGTGAACATTGGCCATAGCCGTGTTTAAATCAGCCTGGGCCGCGTTGACCTGATCTTTAAGCGACTGCACGACCGCCTTCTGCGCAGCCAGATTGCTTTGCGCCTGCACGCGTTCCTGGTCAGAGGCGACTCCTTGTTCGGCGAGGGCGATGGTGCGCCGGCTGTCACTTTCGGTTCGTTCGAGGGTGGCTTCCGCCTGCAACAGCTGAGCACGCGCGGACGACAGGCGTGCTTGAGCGTTGGCGACGCTGCTGCTGGTTGAGCCTTGCGTAGCAGCGTAGGTGGATTGGGTTTCCTGGACCTTCGACTTCATGCTGTCGATGGTTGCGGCGGCGGCGCGTTCCTCGGCTTCGAGTTCGGCGGGATCGATTATGGCGATCAGGTCGCCTTGCTTGACCTGGGTGCCTTCTTCTACCAGAAGCTTTTGCAAACGGCCGGGTGTCTGTGGGCTGACGATGACCTGATTGGAATCGACCGTGCCGATCAGAACCAGATCCTTGTGGCTAGGGGTTGAGAAGTAGTAATAGCTCCCAGCGATGACCAAGATGATACTGAGCAGTATTAAGAACTTGTTGCGTGCATTCATGAATGCTGTCCCTTCGGGTTCCGGGGATTGTGAAACAAAGCCGACGAGATGAAATCTAGAACGGCGGTGCGGCGTGTGGCTACGTGTACGGGTGAAAGCGGGTCAAAGCCCATAACGGTTTTCATGACTGGTGCGCTGATGAAATAGAAAACCACCAGAGCCACCATGGAAGGAATGAATTGCTCCGGTTTGATGGGACGAAACTCTCCCGATGCAATACCCTCGTGGATCACCTCCCCTAGCTTTTTGAATAGGGGCAGGAAGTACTGTCGGGCAATGCGCTGCATGTGGGGAGAACCGTGGCCAGCGCGCATCATTTCGACTTGCACCAAGTTGCGATTTACCTGGTGCTCAGCGATAAAGTCGAAATAGGTTCCAACGTACGTAAGAACTTTCTTTTTCGGCGGAAGATCGCGGTCGAGAACCTCCAGCATGTGATCGCGTTGCTGCTGGAAGATGTGGTCGAGCGCCGCGCCGTATAGGGATTCCTTATCTTCGAAGTAGTAATAAAGCAAGGCCTTATTGACATGGGCGTTGCGGGCTATGGCATCGGTGCGGGCACCGGCGATGCCGTTGCGCGCAAACTCGCGCACTGCGGCCTGCAGGATGGCGTTACGACTCCGCTCGGGATGGCGGCGAGAGCGGGTCTGAGTTCGTGCCAAGGTGGCCATGATTAATTAACCAGTTAGTTAGAACATACACGTCTCAACTTCCGATTTCAAGTGACTTCTGGACAGGGCGAGTGGCAAGAAAATCCCCGCTTCCGCGGGGCTGATTTCTAGAGAACGATTGGCTCAGCGTTCCAAAAGCTTGCCGCCGGTGCGCTCGGCGACGATCTTCTTGGCGTTATCGGCCAACTGCTTGGCCTGCGGCAGAAGATCAAGGGCTTTCAGCACTTCGGGATCAGTTTCTGCGCGGACTTTCAAGCCTTCTTCCTGGCCGAAGGCATCGACGAAGATTTCGCTCTTGATGCTGGAGCGCACCCAGTCATTATTGGCCATCAGATCGGCTTCGGTGTACGGGATTTTTTCGTCGTCGAGGAACTTGCGGAAGTCCTGCATGACGGCATCATCGACCTCAAATTTGTCCGTGGGATGATGGCTAATCATGTAGTGCTTGGCGAAGTTGAAGAATGCGTAGTGTTGCAGCAGCGTGTCCTGAAAGTGGTTGCTCTTCGGGGGATCGAAGCGAATATCCGGAGTGATTCCCCCGCCGCCATAAACCGTGCGGCCGCTGTCGGTGAGCTTCACTTCGCGATTGGCCGTGCTGGCGTTGGTATTGCTGTCTTCATCGCGCTCGAAATAATAGTCGTAGAGCGAGACGTTGGTGTAGTCACGCTGAATGAGGCGACCACTGGGGGTGTAATACTTGGCGGTAGTCAAGGCCAGGCCGGTGTTTTCAGAGAGCGGATAGACGGTCTGAACCAATCCCTTGCCAAAGGTGGTTTCACCGACGATCAAGCCGCGATCATGATCTTGGATCGCGCCGGCGACAATCTCAGCCGCCGAAGCGGTTCCACGATTCACGAGGACTACAAGCGGATATTCTTTGCCGCCATCGCCGTGAGTGGCGGAATAGCGGCGTTCCTGAGAATTGCGGCCGTGATGAGAAACGATCAACTGACCTTTGCGAAGGAATTTGTCGGCAACACCCACGCCTTCGTTGAGCAGGCCGCCGGGGTTCTGTCTCAGATCAAGAATCAGGCCCTTCAGATCGCCCATCTGATCCAGCGCGTCCTGTACTTCTTTCTCGGTGGTTTCGTTGAAGCCGGTGATGTGCATGTAGCCGATGCCCGGCCGGATCAGGAAATGAAGATCGACGCTGTAGCGTGGGATTTCGTCGCGAACCACGGCGAATTCGAGTGGCTTCTCGGCACCTTCGCGCATGATCGTAATGTGAACCGTCGTGCCCTTGGGTCCTTTCAACAGATCGGCCACATCACTCGTGCTCATGTTGTCGGTCGGCTTGCCATCGACTGCGATGATAATGTCGCCGGGACGGATGCCCGCTCGATACGCGGGAGTTCCGACAAAAGGCGCGATCACGATAACCTTGTTATTACGTGGACCGACGGTCATGCCGACGCCGTAGTATTTGCCGCGCTGGTCCTCGCGAAGCAGCGAATACTGCTTGGGATCAAAGAAGTTCGAGTGCGGATCAAGCACGTGCAACATGCCCGGAATTGCGCCGTTGTAGATCGCTTTATCGGCGTTCACCGGTTCGGCATAGTTTTGCTCGACCATATCGTAAACCTGGGTGAATTGCCGAAGGCTGTCGCGGACGTCGGAATCACTGTCAGGAGCTGCGGCCGGGTTCAACTTCTGGCCAAACATCATGCCAAGCAGGCCACAGGTGACTAGAACCAAGATTATCGCTGCAAGGGAACCGCGAGAACTACGAGCCATTTTTGTATTTTTCCTTTGGCTGACGGGCGAATCCGTCATGGGACTGCATCTTTGGGCAGTATAGCACCGGCAGCCTGCTTTTGGTCGTGTCTTGTTAAACCGCAAGTAACCAGAAGGCCATCCGCCTCAATAGCATAGGATGCGGGTTGTGCCGGAGATGATACAGCTTATCTGTTGATCTTTGACATCGCTTTTACCGGCCGTAGACAGTTCGCGTTGCTGCCTTCAGGCCGGGGCAGTATGATGGCAATGCAATGGGATTTTCAGAGACAATCTTTCTGTTTTTTCTGGCCCTGCTGATTTTCGGGCCGAAAAAGCTGCCCGAGATTGCACGCCAACTGGCCAAGGTTATGAATGACTTGCGCCGAGCATCTTTCGAATTCAAGTCGCAGATCGAATCTGAAATTGCCCATATAGAGGCGGACAAACTGCCGACGCCGACTGCGACTCCGATGGGAGCAATCGCCAGTTCGACTTCGAAGACCGAACTCGTGGTTGAGCCTACGGCCGTAAGCGCGCCGGAGCCAGTACCTGCGGCGGCTGCACCGCTGTCTTCCCAAACCTCGTCAGCGAAGGCCCCCGATGCCTGAGATGACGGCGGATGTTTCCTCGCAAGCCCCAGCCAAAGAAGCCATGCCTGCCATGAGCTTCCTCGACCATCTGGAGGAGCTGCGGCGGCGGATCTTTTACTCGATTATCGCGGTGGTGGTTGGCTTCTTCGTGTGCTGGGGGTACGCCTCAAACATCGTGGGATGGATGCAGCAGCCAATTTTCGATGCGCTGAAGCGCAATAACATGCCGCAGACGCTGGTGTATCTGAACCCCACAGATCCCTTCAATCTTTACTTGAAGATTGCCGCGCTAGCTGGTCTTTTTATTACGTCTCCATTCGTGCTTTATCAGCTATGGATGTTTATCTCGCCGGGCCTTTATCGCAATGAAAAAAAATTCGTCGTGCCATTCATGGTATCGACCGTAGCGCTCTTTGTTTCCGGCGGATTATTCGCCTACAAGATGGTTTATCCGGCAGCGCTGGATTTTCTGATTGGCTACGGCAAGCAATTTCAGCCGATGATCACGATCCACGAGTATGTGGATTTATTCCTGACCGTGATTCTAGGGATGGGCGTGGTTTTTGAGATGCCTATTTTAGTTTTCTTCTTGGCATTAATGGGCGTGGTCAGTGCCGGTTGGATGTGGCGTAACGTGCGTTATTCGATTCTGGTGATCTTCATTATCGCCGCCATCCTGACACCGACCACCGACATCCTGAACATGTGCATCTTTGCTGCGCCCATGGTTGGGCTTTACATAGTGAGCATAGGGATTGCGTGGCTGGTGCATCCAACGCAGAGAAAGGCGCGGCGGGAGCGGCAGGAGAAAAAAGGATCGTGAGGGGTTTCTACAGGCTGAACAACAGGTTCGTTCTGGGTGCGGTGCATCTACTGATGGCCCTCATCTGCGTGGCCTGCAACCAAAGTAAGCCTGCGGCTGCCTCGGCGGCTGCTCCGGCCAGAGCCCCCCAAGAGAAGCAGGCGGCCAGTGAAAGTGTCACCATATCGGCCCCCGACGGTCCCCCGCCAACTTTCGATGCTGCTCGTGCCATGCAGTACGTTAAAGAGATTGTCGCGCTTGGGCCGCGGCCGATCGGGAGCGAGAACCATAAAAAAGTAGAAGACTACATTCATTCGCACTTGAAGGGCGACGAGGTCGAGGACGATGACTTGACCGTCGCCACCACCGAAGGCACGTTTCCCGTTCACAACATCATTGCGAAGTTTCCCGGTACCAAAGATGGCATCATCGTCATCGCCAGCCACTACGATACCAATTGGCCGCTGCGGAATACGTCGTACATCGGAGCAAACGACGGCGCATCGTCGAGCGCGGTGTTGCTGGAGATTGCCAATCAACTCCGCGGAAAGAAGCTCGACGGTTACAATATCTGGCTGCTTTGGGATGACGCCGAAGAATCTATGCGGCTGCCTTGGTACGATCCGGAAAGTTTATATGGCGTCCGTCATCTCGCGCAGAAATGGCAGGCCGACGGGACCGCGAAAAAGATCAAAGCATTCCTCCTTGAAGACATGATCGGCGATGCGGATCTAAACATCGAGCACGAAGAGAGTTCGACGCCGTGGCTTTCTGACATGCTTTATCAGGCGGCGACCCGCCTGGGATACCAGTCGCACTTCTTTGCCCGCTCGCTGCCGATGATCGACGACCACGCACCGTTTCTTGAAATGGGCGTTCCAGCGCTGGACATTATCGATTTTGACTACGGATATAACAACGTCTTTTGGCACACCCCTGACGACACGGTCGACAAGTTAAGCCCTAAGAGTTTGGAGATCGTCGGCAAAGTTACGCTGGAAACCGTCGACATGCTGAACAAGAAATAGCCGCCGGACTTGGGAACAGCTTAGTCCTCGTCGTCCTTCAGGCCATCCTGGCTCGAATATTGTTTCCCGCCCACGCTCTCAACAACCAGGCGAAAAACGATCTTGTGCTTGCGCCAGTACTGGCGCGGAATCCACGCCTGTAGAGTGGTGGAAGACACGTACTCGGTGCGCAGGGTTTTGTGATTGAGTTCGGAGAATCCGAACACGCTGGTGACTTTGTTGTCGGGAACGAAATTCTCGCCGTGAACCGTAACCTTTAATTCTTCGGCGCTATGCTGGGTCATCAGCGGGATCGGATAGGGCGAAACCGACCTGATGATGGCGAGATTTCGCGGCTTGTGACCAAGCAGAAGGACGTCAACGTCGTGCGGCTCCGAGAGCTCAAACTTGTTTTCATCTCCTTCGACCCAGATGCGCAATGCGTTGCTACCCCGGAGTCCAGTGAAGTTCGCTCCTACGCTTTGGCTTACCGGATAGTTCTGAAAAGTGTCATCGGCCTTGGCGTGCAGTTCGGTTGGCGATATGTATTCGGTGGCGAAATGCATCACAGGGCCATGGCCGATGCTCGCACTCGGCATATAGTCGGCGATCACTTGCGAGCTTCTGGTGAAGTGCCGGCCACGAATGACAAAAGACAGTTGAGATTGCGGCTCCTCGCCCGAGACTTGCGCAGGGGAAATCGAACGCAACTCGGGGCTGTGACGCCCGGCGACATGGATCCAGACCTTGCTGCCGAATTCGTATAACTTCGGATCGGTTTCCGTGGTGAGGAATAAAACCCCGGGCGTGAGCAGGCATTCGCTGTCCAGGGTTACGCGGGCATGAGCAAGGTCGAGAACGTCAGTGTGCACATAGCGGTCATTGCATTTCGCGGCCTTCTCAGAGAAGACGTGTAATTCGAGGTCGTCGGTCAGGTCCGCGCCAACCACATCAAAGCTAAAGCTGGGCGTGCCTTGGAGGGCGCGGACTTGCGAGGTGAAGATCGCGGGCGAGAGGTCATATTTTGTCCGGCCGCCAACGGTCACACCGAAAACCTCACCACCCGGCTGCGAGTACATGGTAGTGTCCACGCAGTAAATGGTGGCACCGTCAGGGTCCCACAACCCAAGCTTCAGAACGTCGTCTTGCTGCTCGTAATCGTTGATTTGGGTGCGGTCCCAATGCCAATCGAATTCCCCGTAGCGCTGGACATCGACGGCTCGTTTGTCGATGACGATGGGGCGGTCAACGACTTCGATCCATGCGCGGCGGGCCGCTTCGGGGTGAAGGATCGAATATTGGAAATGTTCTCCGCCATTACTGACCATAAGATGCGGCTGGGGATCAATGCTTTGGGCGACAGCAGCGCCTGCACAGAACAGCAGCGCGTTTGCCAGCAGCATAATGCGAGAAGTCCGCATGCGGCTAGCGTATGCTCGGGGGAAGCAGTTGTCGATGTTACCCCGGTGTAAGGGACTTCTCGTGGGTGGGAATTCTGGGCCACCCGTCCCTGCGGCACGAACCCGGCTCGCGCTTGAATGCATCTATCGGCAGCGTCACGCGTTACTGGTGAATTCATCGGAGAGAAGTAGAACCTCATAAGCTTGGGACTTCCTCTTTTTCCGATTTTCATTTCTAATTCCTCGGATGCGAAAACTCAGACCGGTTGTCTTGCTTATCCTCCTTCGCGGCGCGGCTTTCTGTCAGACAGATGTTGAGCGCGTGATGGCTGAGGCGCTGAGGCCCTCACCCATTGAAACCAACCTGCGTGATCTGACCGACGAAATCGGCGGCCGCGTGCCCGGCACGCCTGCCATGGAAAAAGCTGTTGAGTGGGGCGTCGCCTCGTTCAAAGTAGCGGGCGCAGATACCGTGCATACGGAGAACTTCGCGATTCCGGCCTCTTGGGCGGAAGGTGCCACGCGGATGACGGTGGTTTCGCCGGAGCAGTTCTCGCTGCGCGTAGTCTCCCTGACGTGGTCGCCAGCATTGAAGGCGCAAAGCAGTGTTCGTGTAATCGACGTCGGTGAAGGAACGGAGACAGACTTTGCGAATGCGGGCGATATCGCCGGCAGCATTTTGTTGGTTCATTCGGATGAAATGGCCACGTGGGACGATCTGTTCGCCGAATACCTGAAAGCGCCGGGCATCATGGATCGCGCAGTCAAAGCTAAGGCGCTGGCGATCGCTTTTCAATCAACCCGCCCGCACGATCTGCTCTATCGGCACACCAACACCATCAACGGTACGATCGATCGTTTGCCGATGGTTTTGGTCGCCCGCGAAGATGCTGGTCGCATGGCACGGCTGATTGCAGGCGGTCAGAAGCTCTATGCGGACATCGACATACCTAACAAAATCGGCGGGCCAATCACCGCGACCAACGTGGTGGCCGAGTTGCGCGGAAAGGAAAAGCCGGATGAGTTTGTGATTATTGGCGCGCATCTTGACTCGTGGGAATTGGGAACGGGCGCGCTGGATAACGGCTGCAATGCAGCATTGGTGGTCGATGCGTTGCGAGCTATTAAAGCATCCGGGCTGAGACCCCAGCGCAGCCTCCGCTTCATATTGTTTTCTGGTGAAGAAGAGGGAATGCTGGGCTCGCACGCGTATGCATTGGCCCATCGCAACGAACTCGATAACGCAGCCGGAGTGATCGTCTTTGACGAAGGTACTGGCACGACCACGGGATTTTCGTTGGGCGGCCGCAAGGATCTGCTGCCGGCAGCCAAGGAGTTAGTCGCTCCGCTGAAGAGATTCAACGCCACGACGCTCACGACCGATGCGGTCTGGGGATCGGACCATTACGACTTCATGCTCGAAGGCGTGCCGACGTTTATGGCAAATCAACAGGAAGCCAATTACCTTATCAATTACCATGCCATGTCTGACACCTACGACAAAGTCGATTTCCCGCAGTTAAAGAAACACGTAGCTGAAGCGGTGGGACTGGCGTTTGGCATCGCAGATCGTCAGGAGAAGCTGGGGCCGCGTTACACGCGCGCACAGATTGAGCAGACTTTCAGCTTCACGCACCTCGACGAACTAATGAAAACCTTCGGCACGTGGAATGACTGGCAGAGCGGGAAAATTGGCAGAAGCCAGTAGACGGATCGGCTTGAGAAATCTGCGGCGATCCCCGCACATATAGGATGCGACTTGAGCGAGCCACTCTTCTGGGTGCTTTTCAATGCGTTCGTGCTTGTCATGTTGGCGCTCGATCTTGGTGTGTTCCACCGGGGCTCGACTCGGGTGACATTTCGTGAAGCGATGGCGTGGAGTCTCGCCTGGATCGCGATGGCCGCCGGCTTCGCTGTCCTGGTTTACCTCTGGCATGGTCGCGAGCCGGCCGTGCAGTTCACCGCCAGTTACCTGGTTGAACTCTCGCTGAGTGTCGACAATCTTTTTGTTTTCCTGATGATCTTCCGGTATTTCCACGTTCCCAATGAACTGCAACACAAAGTTTTGTTCTGGGGCATTCTGGGCGCGATCGTCATGCGCGGTGTCTTCATTGTAGTTGGAGTCGGATTAATCCGACGGTTTCACTGGATCACTTATATCTTCGGTGCGCTTCTCATTTACAGCGGGATCAAGCTGCTCGGCGCGCAGAACGCGACGATTGAGCCGGAGAAAAATCCGGTGCTGCGTCTGTTGCGTCGGCTCATGCCGATGACGGAAACCTACGAGAAAGACAAGTTCATTGTGCGTCGGCCGGGACTGCACGCAACGCCGCTTCTGGCTGTATTGATCATCGTCGAGACGACCGATCTGTTGTTCGCCACAGATTCGATTCCCGCAGTACTAGCCATTTCGCGGGATGCGTTCATCGTTTACACCTCGAACGTGTTTGCAATTCTCGGACTGCGTTCGATGTACTTTGCGCTCTCGCGGATGATAGAGCTATTTGACTACCTGCATTACGGGTTGGCGGTTGTGTTGGTCTTCATCGGACTGAAGATGCTGGCCGCCGATCGTTATGCGATCCCGACGGAAATCGCACTTGGAGTGGTTATCGGAGTGTTGCTGGTTAGCGTGATGGCATCGCTCGTCAAGGCAAAGTTGGCGTAAAGATGCACCCCGTTGCGCCGGGCGTCCAGGCGCGAGGCAAGGCGTGCGGGCGACCGCGGTGGCCGATTTAGAAACGACCTCCGAAGCGGGCAGGCTTGGAGCTGGCTGATTCGGCTGGTTTGACTGCGTCGACTGACAATCGCAACCGCCGCGAACAATGAGGCGCAGAAAAAGACTAAATATGGGTGTTTCTTCGTCATCGTTTCCCTACTTCGCTTCCGATTCGAACGCAATCAAGAGTGCTTGCTTTGGATGCATAAAGGAGGATTAGAGAGCAGCACTGCTCAGGCAAATCTGATCGATTGCCCGGTGGCGATGGAGTGCGTCAAGAATCTGGGGTCATTGTGATCAGGGAAATCAAGGCGATAATGCGCTCCGCGGCTCTCTTCGCGAGCCAAGGCCGAACGCGCCACCAATATTCCGGCTTGCCAAAGATTCTGGGCTTCATAACCCCGGCGGGTTTTTGGATGCGCGACGCGCGGGCCGAGAGTTTCAAGTTGCTGAATCGTGGACTTTATGCCCGAACCAATGCGAACAATGCCGACCTCGCGCCACATGAGGTCTTGGATTTCATGAATGACTTGCTCGGTCACGGATTCAACAGGGCCATTCGAAACGGCACGCTGTTGTGGCGAGACCTTTCGGCGGGAACGTAGCTCTTCGCGCATGACTTTTCCAGCTCTGGCGCCGAAGACCAGGCCTTCCAGCAGGGAATTGCTGGCTAAGCGGTTGGCGCCGTGAACTCCCGTGGATGCGACTTCGCCGGCAACGTAGAGCCCCGGAACTGAAGCGCGGCCGTTAAGGTCGGAGCGCACCCCACCCATGGAGTAATGAGCTGCGGGGCGGATGGGAATCAGCTCGGTTGTGATATCGATGTTGTACTTGTCGCAGGTCTCATAGATGCGCGGGAAGCGCGAAATGATGTGCTTCGCGTTGAGATGGGTGAGATCGACATAAACGACTGCATCTTTTGAGCGGACCACCTCAAGTTCATGAGTAATGGCGCGGGCCACAATGTCGCGCGGGGCGAGCTCTGCCATGGGGTGGTACTTCGGCATGAAGCGGTGAAGGTCCATGTTGCGCAGGTAGGCGCCTTCGCCACGCAGCGCTTCCGACAGCAGAAATCGCGGCGCATTCTTGAGATAAAGCGCAGTCGGATGAAATTGAATGAATTCCATGTCGCTGACTTCGGCGCCGGCGCGAAATGCCATGGCGACGCCGTCTCCAGTTGCAACGTCAGGGTTCGTGGTGTTGCGATACAGCTGGCCAAGCCCGCCAGTGGCGAGCAGGACTGCGGAGGCAGAGATGGTCTGGATCTCGGCGTGTTCGTCGATCACATGGACGCCTGAGACACGGCCGTCTTCGGATGTCAAATCCGTAGAGAATTCGAACTCGCGCACGGTGATTCGAGGCTCGGTGTTGGTTTTCGCGTAGAGGGCGCGGAGAATTTCACGGCCGGTTGAGTCGCCGTGTGCGTGCAGAATCCGATTGCGGCTGTGCGCGCCTTCACGTCCGAAGGTGAGTTTGGTGCCATTGCGATCGAATTCCGTACCCCATTGAATGAGTTCGTCAATCCGTCCAGGGGCATCCTCAGCCAGGATTTTCGCCGCTTCAAGGTTGCACAAACCATCGCCGGCCTGGAGCGTGTCTTGCAGGTGCAGGCCTATTTCGTCTTCGTCGCTCAATGCCGCCGCAATTCCGCCTTGGGCGAATTCGGTATTTGAGTCTTTTACCCCTCGCTTGGCGAGGACCAGCACGGTGCCGGCTTCGGCCAGCTCGATAGCGGCACGCAGTCCGGCAATGCCTGCTCCGACGACCAGAAAATCGGGTTGAAATTCACTGCGCGGCATCTTTGTTTCGAGCGGGTTGATCAGCGACCGATAAGAAATGGTAGCACCAACACTGGGCGTCGCAGCAAAACGATGGGCTATGATGAACCTGCATGACTCGCGTTCAAGTTACTGCTCAAACACGCTCCTACTCTGCATTCATCGAAGATGGATTGCTGCAAAGAACAGGGAAGATACTGCAGCAGGTCGCGGGTGAGCGTAGGAATGTCTTTGTCGTGAGTGTCCCACCAGTGCAGTGTCGATGGGAGAAACTCATGGCTTCGCTGAGCTCGGTTGGATTTCACGCGCAGATCGTTGCCATGCCTGACGGCGAGCCAAATAAGAAACTCGCCATCGTAGAGAAGCTCGCTGAGAGGCTGGTCGCGCTCGGGGCAACGCGAGATGCTCTGTTGATTGCCTTTGGCGGTGGCGTTGTGGGAGATGTGACCGGACTGCTCGCGTCGATTTACATGCGCGGAGTCGATTTGGTGCAGATTCCGACCACCGTGTTGGCGCAAGTGGACGCTTCGATCGGTGGAAAAACCGGGGTGAACCTACGATCCGGAAAGAATCTGCTTGGAACGTTTCATCAGCCGCTGGCGGTGGTGATTGATCCCAGTGTTTTGTCGACATTGCCAGAGCGCGAATTTCGCTCGGGATTGTATGAAGCGTTGAAGTGCGGAGTCATCGGCAACGCCGAGCTATTCGAAAGAATTCAGCACGCGACGATAAAGGATCTGCACCAGAACGCTACAGAACTGGAATGGATTATTGCCGAGGCGGTGAAGTTGAAGGCCGGGATTGTTTCGGCTGACGAGCACGAGAACGGTCAGCGTCGTGTTCTGAACTTTGGGCACACGATTGGCCACGCGCTGGAAGCAGAATCGAAGTATCGGCGGTTTCTGCATGGTGAAGCCGTCGCGTGGGGAATGATTGTAGCGGCGCAGATCGCAGCGGCGATGGGAAAATGCGACGAGCGAGTTGCAGATCGCATTTGCACCGCCACGCTTGGGCTGGGTTCCTTGCCGAAGGTTACGGCGGGCACATCGAGCATCTTGAAGCGGCTTGGGTCGGACAAGAAAGTGAAAAACGGACGGGTGCATTTCGTGCTGCCCAGAAAGATTGGCGAGGTCGAGATCGTTGATGACGTGCCGAAGCAGGTCATTGGCGATGCAGTGGAAAGCTTGCGGCGGATGATGCAGTGACAACCTCTCCTGAAACTGCCAGTCGCGAAAAGAGCCTGGCAAACTCGACGGTTGGCGCGACACCAGAAGGCGCGTTCGACAAAGAAACATCCGCGCGTGCCATTCGCGAGATGTTCACGTCAATCGCCCCACGTTACGACCTGCTCAACCACGTTCTTTCATTCAATATCGACCGGCTTTGGTGGTGGCGTACGGCGCGAAGATTCGAGCACATTTTAAGCCAGCCAGGATCGAGAGTGATCGATCTTTGTTGCGGAACCGGAGATATGGCGTTTGCGCTGCAGCGCGTAGCAGGGAAGTCGAATGCGAAGATTCTGGGAGCGGATTTCTCTCATGCCATGCTGGAGCGAGCCCAGCAGAAGTCGACGGGCACGGTGTTGCGGTGGGTTGAAGCGGATGCTCTGAACCTACCGTTTTCACAGAACCGATTTGATCTGGTGACAGCCGCTTTCGGTTTTCGCAACCTCGCTGATTACGACGCGGGTCTGCGCGAAATTGTCCGCATCCTACGCCCGGGTGGCGAGTGCGGAATCCTCGATTTCGCCGAACCGCAAGGAGCACTAGGCAAGATCTATCGTTTCTACTTCAAGCACGTGCTGCCGCGTGTGGGAACGATGATCTCAGGTGTACGCGGGCCGTATGCATATTTACCGGTGTCGGTGGAGCGATTTCCCCATCCGCAAGAAATGCTCAAACGCATGCGGGAAGCCGGTTTCGCCGAGGCATCATGGACGCCTCACACCTTCGGCATCGCCGGACTGTATTGGGCCAAGAAGTAGCTTTAAGGCTGCGCGGCTTCTTTCAGCAGAATCGCCAGATTGTCGACGTCCTGCGCACTCGCGTCACCAATCACGAAATAGCGAAGCCCGTTTGCACTCCAACTTTCTGTGTTGAAAGTTGTCTGCCGTTGTATGCCTTCGCGCAGGGCGGCAGGGAACGCCCGCTCCTGAAAAATAAAGACTGAAATCTGATGTTTACGAATCTGGTAAATCAGTTCGGCCCCCGGCGACTGTTCGGCGTACACGACTTTGCCGCCGACCAACGCGAAATCGGAATTCTGCAGTTCCGGAAGGTTAAATGTGAACGGCAGTTTTCCCTGGAACCACGGCTTCACCGTATGGCGATCGGTTGAGATGACGTCGACCGGATTCGCACTGGCGAGTGTAGAAACGTGGAGGTCAGCAATTTCGCCGAATACACGGCGGCGTTCGATTTGCCGTTGGTATCCGATATAAAGCACGAAGGAAACAAGGACAGCAGTCCCGGCGGCAATCGCCCACGCGTGTGAAAACCCAAAACGTGGTCGAAGAGCGATCTGCGAGCGCACTTTCTCGCGGAACTCTGTGTTGACTTTGAAACGGTTTGCAGCCGCGGTTTGCACGGCCCGCTTCATCTGCACTCGGCTCAAAACTTCGGCCGCGCAAGAGGGACAGTTGCGCACATGCTCCTGCACGGCTCTCATCTCGTCGGCAGTCAATTCGCCGTCGAGGTAGACATCGAGTTTTTCTGTCCACTGATCCATCTGTATAAAGATCCGTTTAAACCTTTGCCATCTTTTCCTTAAGACTTCCCCGCAAGGCACTCCGAGCACGAGACAGTCGAGACATCACGGTTCCGATGGGAATCGCCAGCACCTCGGCTATTTCCTTGTATGACATTTCTTCGACCTCGCAAAGCAGCAGAATCTCACGATAGGGAGCAGGAATTTCGTCCAATGCCGCTTGCAATGTCTCCTGCTGAGACCGATCAATCAGTATGGCTTCCGGCGTGGCCTGGCCGCTCGGAACTTCGACAGCCTCCTCAAGGTCAAGGGCGACAGTGTGCGTTGCCTTCAATCCGGTGCGCGACGTCAAAAACGTGTTGTGTAGAATGCGGTAAATCCACGCGCGAAAGTTCGTGCCAAGTTGAAACGATGAGAAACCGCGTAACGCCTTCACGTATGTTTCCTGCACCAGATCCTCGGCCTCGGCCGGGTCGCGTGTGAGCCAGCGGGCAAAGTTATAAAGCTGGTCGAAGAGTGGCATAGCCAACTCTTCGAAAGCCGCAGCTGTCTCCCGATTCTTCACGACCTCCATAAGAGTAACTTGCCCAGGCCTGTTTTTATTTCCAAATTTCACCACTTGATCGGCCAGTGACTCGTGCGTTACTGCCTGGCTTTTTTTGAAAACCTTTTCGCTGGAATAAAACGGGGCGCCGGCAGTTATGAACATTGCAAGCTGAAAGGAGGCCACATGAAACCGGTGGATCGAAGATCATTCATGAAAATCGCGGGCACCAGCATGGGAATCGGGGTGCTGTACACCGCGGTGCCAGCCGCAGCCAGAGGCGGCGAAGTGGGGGAAATGTTTCGCCTGCTCGGAGAGCAGAATGGCGAACAGGTGACGCCGTTTACGTTCGTGCAGTTGAGCGATGCGCACGTCGGCTTTAATGGACCGCCGGATCCGCTGGGCACAAAAGCATTCGAGCGAGCCGTCGAAATGATCAATGCACTGCCCCAGAAACCCGACCTGGTACTGTTCACTGGCGATCTCACGCATGACACCGAAGATAAAGACGAGCACGCGAAGCGCATGAAGCAGTTCATGGAGATTTCCGGCCGCATGAACGTGTCAATGATTAAGCATGTGCCCGGCGAACACGACGCGGGACTGGACGGCGGTGACCTCTACCGTGAGTTTCTGGGCAACACTTATTATTCATTCGACCACCGCGGGGTCCATTTCGTCGCGCTCGATAACGTTTCGCGGGCCAAGCCTGAAGTCGGCGCCGAGCAGTTGGCTTGGCTGAAGAAAGACCTTTCGCGATTTCCTAAAACCGCGCCCATCATCGTGTTTACGCATCGTCCACTGTTTGACCTCAAGCCGGAATGGGAGTGGTTTACCAGCGACGGCGACGAGGTCATGAATGTCCTGAGCGCATATGAGAATCTCACAGTCCTATATGGGCACATTCATCGCGACGATGAGCATCAGGTGGAACACATCCACCATTACGCCGCGCGATCGCTAATATTCGCGTTTCCTGATCCCTCGAAGACGCCGGAAAAGAAGCCTGTGCCGTTCGAGAAAGACCGGCCCTTCAAGAACCTCGGCATCCGGCTGGTACATGAAAATCTGCTTGGCAAGCCGGGGGTAAACTCGGTTTCGATCGAAGACGTGGAACTGACGGCGCGCGAATTTTCTGGCATCAACGGCATTCAACAACTTTTACGCAATCCAACATTGTGAGAGAGAAATCATGAATCGTATTTCGAAATTATTAACTCATCGCCTGCTGGGCGCATTGTTACTGTCCAGCCTCGTGTTGCCTTCTATCAGTTCGCGGAACGCTAGCGCCGCGCCGAATGTAAAGGTCATCGATATCACCGCACGCCGCTTCTCGTTCACACCGAACACCATCACGCTTAAGAAGGGCGAAACCGTCAAACTGCGCCTCACCAGCCAGGATGTGACGCACGGCTTTTTTTCGCGAGTCTTCAAACTCGACGAGGATTTGGAGCCGAATGAGACGAAGGAATTCACCATAACGCCGCAGGAAGCAGGAACATACACGATTATTTGCGATCACTTCTGCGGCACCAACCACGGCAATATGAACATGACCGTCGTGGTGGAGTAAGCGGTGAAGCAAAGCGCGAGCGCGTGCGGGCTTGCCGCCTTCATTCTTTCTCTGGCCGGGTGCGCTTCGCGTCAGCCCGGCGCGGTTGAGACGTCAGTGATCCAGAGAGTCAAGCAGAGGTTCACTGTCGGAGGAAAGAAAGATGCCAATCCGATCGGAGCCTCGCTTGAGAATATCGATCGCGGGCGGAAGGTTTTCGCAAGCTATTGCATGGTTTGCCATGGACTCGACGGACAGAATTCTGGGGTCCCGTTTGCAGATCGGATGTCTCCACCGGTGCCGCCTTTGACCTCGCCCGCAGTCCAGAGATACACCGACGGGCAACTGAAATGGATTATCGAAAATGGCATTTTTCCCTCGGGGATGCCAGCTTCGAAAGGAATTCTGAGCGAAGACGAAATTTGGGAGATTGTGACCTACGTTCGACATTTGCCGGGGAAGGGGACTCTGGGCGAACCAGCGGTATACGGTGGAAGGCCGATTGAACCGCCGCTGGTCCGCTCAGCCGAACAGCGCTGATTTACTTGGTGACGGCAGCCTGCGCTCTGGCTGGCAAAGCTTGGGCGAAAGAGTCGGCGAAGGCGTCCCCGATCGTGTAGCGAATCACCGATTCATACTCCGAGCCGAGGAACTTGCGCAGGCGTGAAGTGTCCATCGTATATTCGCCGGTCATATAGGGCGCGGCTTCAGGGGGGATGGCTGAAATCCCCGACTTCCACATGAATTTAAGCACGGAGCGAAATGTCCACTGTCCGGGGACGCGAATAAGTTTGGCCTGTGCCATTTCGATGCAGCGCGCAAAGGTGAGTGCTTCGCCGCGTCCGGCAACATTCAGGATCGTCAGGCGCTGTGTTTCGGGTTCGGTTTTCGCAAGCATAAATGCGATTAAGCGGGCCACATCGTCAACGTGCACGAACTGAATTTTGTTGTCGAGATATTTCTGACCGTAAGGCAACATGCAAGGCAGGCGCTTGCCTTCGTCACGCATTTTGGCCGCGCGCTTTCCTTTGCCGTTGGGCGAACCGCGAAAGGCGCCGACCATATAATTTTCGACGCTTGAGCCGGTGAAAATGTGTGGACGCAACATGTAGACGCTGCATCCGCGTAAGGCCGGCGAGCGCGTCTGCACTACCTTGTCGCACTCCATCTTGTGGACCGCGTAAGGCAAAGTGTGAGCCGCAAGCGGAGCGTCCTCAGAGACCGGGGTGGGCAAGTCAGGGCCGTAGGCGGCGACGCTGCTCGGAAAAATAAATTTGGAGACGATGAAATCGTCACGATTGGCTTCCGTGATCGCCTCCATGACGCGGGCTGAGCCTGCCACATTGATTTGCCACATCCGCTCGGGGTCCAGAATGCCAATGCGCACCTGATCGAGTACGAAAGCCAGATGGACGACGGCTACAGGCCGGGATTCGCGCAGCAGAAGAAGAAGTTCACGGCAGGAATCTTCGAGGCCAAGGTCCATTTGCACGAAGCGGGATAAAGCGAGGTCAGTGCGAGGCGGCTGAAGATCGATCCCGATGACGTTGAAATTTGCGAGCAGCGGCAGCAATCGCTGCCCCAGATTACCCGCAACGCCGGTCACGACTACGGATGATTTGACATCTTCCATGCTACGAACGAGATCTGTTCTCACCTGCTCGCAAGGAACGCGAACCAGCGTCGCGATATTTATGGATGCGACGGCGGAGGCGGAGTTGGGCGTTGAGGCATTCCCGGAGGCCCCGGCCGTCCTGGCATTCCCGGCGGCATCCCGGGCATTCCCGGCCGCTGAGGCACATCAGGGCCAAAATATGCTTCGTCCAGATTGATGGTGGCGGATTGCTGCACATCTTTCATTTCGGCCTGAAGGCGCTGCCCGCGGAGGGTTCCCTTGATTTCGTCGTCCACTTTGTCCAGCGCAAGCGTGTCTTTCGCTCCGACCTTGTATACAAAATAACCGCTGGCGTCAGTGAATACCTCAGAGACAGCGCCAGTCTTGAGATCCATGACCGGGGCTTGTGCCGGGGGAAGACCATTGCGCCGGACTTGGCCCATGTCAGTCGAAGGCGCTTTGGTTTTGATGCCAGCTACGGTAAAGGCTTCTTCCTGTAGCTTAGCCAGATCTTCGCCGGCAGCAGCGCGGGTGCGGATCTTGTCCGCTTCCGCCTTCATGGTCGCTTCTCCGGCTTTGGTTGCCTTTTCCTGCTCGGCGGCGGTGAGCTTCACTTTAGAATTCTGCTGGACCGTCTTTGGAATAAAGATGCGATGCATTTCTGCTTCTTCGAAGTCGGCTTTGTTTTTCTCGTAATAATCCTTAATTTCTTCGTCGGAAACCTGGCCGGCTTTTTCCTGCATGGACTGGTTTAATAACTGCGAAAGTATCTGAATGCGTGCCAGGGCCATGCGCTGTTCGAAGGCCGGACCCTGGTCCAAACCCTGAGCGTGTGCCTGGTTCGCCATAATCAACGCGTTGACGTAGCGGTTGGCAAACTGACGGCGGCCGCGGGGAGGCATATTGGGCTGCACGGCGTTCAAGACTTTTTCGAATTGCTCGCGAGTGAAGGTCGTTTTGCAGGTGCCAGCTGATTTGTCGGCAGGCGGGTTTTCGCAAAGGCCATCGACCGTCACGACCGTGGCGTCCATGGCGACGTTAGCGGAAGTGTCCTCCGGTGGCTTCGGCGCGGCGGCCTGGTCCTTGTCGGCCGCAGCGGCAGGCTTCTGCGCGGGAGCTGCCGCCGGCGCCGTCCCCTGGGGTGTTGCCTGTCCCCATGCCAGCGCCCCGAACAGCAAGCAGACGAGGCCGTAACGTTGCATCATCATGGTATGAGTTCCTCCGGTAGGTAATGAAAAATTCAGAAGGAAAATCCTAGCACAAATGGCGGTTTTGGGGAGTAATTGCGCAATGGCGGGAGCATTACTGTCGTTCCGTGGGTAGTGCGGGTTGATAGATGGTCCATCCCCGGGATTGAGCGGTTTGTTTGAGGTCGGGATTTGGGTTTACTACAAACGCCGAGTGGGCCATCGCCAGCATTTCTGTGTCAAAACGGGAGTTGCCGAAGGCAGCGTCAGGTGTGCGTCCAATAACTTCGCGGATTACCTGGGGCTTGCTTTCGCCGGTGGGAACGCGGATGAGGCGATCAGTGATTGTGCCATGATCCACTTCGGCGGCGGCAGCGAGGATATGCGTGGGGTCGATGGCGAAATGCTTGGCAGCGGCCCGAATAATCCATTCGTTGGTGGAAGAAACCGCCCAGATTTCACAGCCGGAATTTCTTAGCTGCGCCAACAATTCACGCATGTCAGGAAAAATGTTGGGGGCGAATATGCCGTTAAAGTACTCGAAGGCGGCATGCCCAACTTTGCGGACGGGCAGGCCGCTATGCATGGTGACCATCTCACCGCACATTATTTTTTCGTCGACTTTGCCGGCTTTGTAGGCCGCGTAGCGCGGGCGCGCCCAGCGGACGATTTCTTCCGATAGTATTCCTTCGTCGAGTTCCCAATTAAAAAAGCCTTCACCGGCGTCGCCGGACCAGAGGGTGCCGTCGCAATCGAAGACAGCGAGTTTCGGTTCGAGACGCAGGACAGATTGAATAAATTCTATGGCGGCGGGAGCGACATGCGTGGTCATGGGTTTTTATCCATTGTTTTCAGTGGGTTGGGCTGGCTGAATCGTGGCTGCCAGCGCGGCATAGTCTTCGGGTGTGTTCACGTTCAGGGTAACAGTCGGGTCGTCGACGGGGACATAGTGAATGTGGTGCCGGTGGTGGTGTTCGAGGTCGCGAGCGGTTGAATTTATTGGGGCTTTGAGGAAGGCTTCGATCATTTCCCGGCCGAGGATGACGGGATGGCCGTGTTTGCCGTTGTGTTCGGGGACAACCATCCAAGCGCCGTGGGGGGCGGATACGAGGCCGTTGGTCAGGGCTGAGAGGACGCCGGCGCTGGCCGGCGGGCGATCCACCAGGGTGACGATGGCGGCGTCGCGACCGTAGTTAAGTACTGCCTGCAGACCAACTTGCATGGAGCTGAATTGGCCGTGCTCGGGGTGCGGGTTGGTAATGATGGTGGCGCCTTCCGCGTAAGCCAGCGGGGCAAGGCGGGCCTGGTTGCGTCCGGCGACGACGATGACCATCTCGCTGAACGGGGAGAGCGAGCGGATGGCCGAGGTCAGGAAGGTATGGACCGGCGCGTGGCCGGCGGAGGCTGGAGGCCAGGGCAGCAAGGCTTTGTCGGTGCCCATGCGCGAGGATTCGCCGGCAGCGAGGATCACAGCGCACCAGTTGGGCGAGCGCACCATGAGGCGAAGATAGCAGATGGCGGCAGGGAAGTCAGCGGTCCAAGTTATCGTCAGTAAAATCAGTAGCTTACAGTGCGGGGTGGGAGGTTTAGCCGAATGTTAACCAAATAGTTACTATTCACGCAGGAAAAAATAAAAAAATGACCTAAGTTGTTGATTCCATTGAATGTGGCACAACGGATGCCGCGCAAGCTATTGATTCTAAAAATAGTTACATATCAAAATATAGAAAACAAATAACTTAGCTGTCAGCCCTCAGCCCTCGGCCGTCAGATAAAACCATTATTGCGCGCGGGTTCGATCGCGCTGGCGGACTTGGACATGCTGTGCCGCGCGGCACATTCGGTTGTCAAAGAGCGATGGGTTCCTTCGTCTATTGTCGGGGGTTTTGAAGAGTGAGGTCAAGGGATTTGCGCGTGGCGGCACGGCTTTCCCGAAATGGGAAAGCCCCAACGAACTTTTCGGAGCCAGCGCGGATAGTGCTGGACAACGAAAGGCTCGGCGAAAAAAAATTGATCAGGGTGGGGACGAGGGGGCATTGCTGCGAAAAAATCAGCTGTTCCTCGGCACTGCGCGCGAGATTCCCGTTCGGTCGCATCGTCGCTCTGCTCCTTGCTCGCTCTGCCGAAAATCCGACCACACACTTATTCTTTTCAACGGTTGGGGCTGACATCGGGATGACAAACAACCTTCGCAGGCGCGTATGTCAGCACAAAACCCACGCTTTGGGTGGTTTTACTGACGACTACAACGCGGTGCGATTGGTACATTGGGAGGCATATACGCACGTGGGTAGGGCGATCGCGCGCGAGAAAAAGCTGAAGGGATGGCGAGGGAGAAGAAGCTGTTGCTCGTGAGCGGATCGAATCCGGAGTGGCGAGATCTGGCGGCGGATTGGTATGAAACACAAGGTCCCTCGGCTGCGGTGATCGCTCGCGCGGCGAGCGATCGTCCTCGCTCGGGATGACAGTGGTGAGGGTGTGGGTACTGCCAAACCAAGGTTCCTCGGCTCGCTCACTGGCGCTGCGCTTCGCTCGGGATGACAGTGGTGAGGGTGTGGGTACTGCCAAACGCAAGATTCCCGTTCGGTCGCTTCGTTGCTCCGCTCCTTGCTCGCTCTGCCGAAAATCCGACCGCACACTTATTCTTTTTAACGGTTGGGGCTTCGGCAAAAATCTTAAACCGCAAAGGACGCGAAGCAGCGCAAAGGAAGGTTTAGACCACTGAGGGAATTAAGGCGCACGAAGGAGCAGTCGCAAGAGAGTTTCATTTCCTTTGGTCGGCCAAAGGCGCATTGGGTGATCAGGGAAGGCTCTCGGCTCGATTGCTAATGCTGTGCTTCGCTGTGGATGACAGTGGTGAGGGTGGATTTCAACAGGAAGGTTTCGCGCGCGGCGTGATGGTTCTCACATCGATGGCGCCGGCCAGTGTGTTCCGATGTATCTGCCTGTTATGCGCCGCGACTATCGATTTTACGTGTATATCGTGCAGAGCGCGTCGCGGCGAGCGTTGTACATCGGGATGACAAACAACCTTCGCAGGCGCGTATGGCAGCACAAAACCCACGCTTTGGATGGTTTTACTGAAGACTACAACGCGGTGCGATTGGTACATTGGGAGGCATATACGCACGTGGGTAGGGCGATCGCGCGCGAGAAAAAGCTGAAGGGATGGCG